>SLCP01000188.1 GCA_007125735.1 Coriobacteriia bacterium
ACGCGCGTGAAGCTCGTCGGTCTGCTCGCCCTGGTGTTCGCGTTCGCCGGGGTCGGGGACGTGCGGCTCCTCCCGGTCATGCTCGCGATCGCCGGCATCATATACCGCCTTTCCTCGCTCCCCGTGAGCTACTTGGTCTCTCGCTTCAAGGTCCCCGGCGTCTTTCTGATCGCACTCGCGGTGGTGCTGCCGCTCTTCTCGGGCGAGACCGTGATCGCACAGCTCGGACCCGTAGCGCTCCGCCTCGAAGGCACGCTCGCGTTCGTATCGATCGCCGCGCGGTTCGCGAGCATCATCACGGTGGTCACCGTGCTGTTCGCAACGACTCCGATGCCCACACTCGTGCGGGCGATGGGCGCTCTCGGCCTGCCGTCGCTCCTCGGCGACATGCTGCTCTTCACGTACCGCTACATCTTCCAGCTTGCCGATGACCTCGCGCGGGCGCGGACGGCGGCCCGCCTGCGCGGCGCGAAGTTCGGTTCGGTGACGTCGATCAAGACGACGGCCTACATCGTCGGGTCGCTCCTCGTGCGCAGCAACTGGCAGGCTGAGCGGGTGCTTGCCGCGATGACGCTTCGTGGGTACGGTACGACTCGGATGCGGTCGGCGCACCACGCACCGCGGGTTCGGGATGTGGCCGGGCTGGCTGCGTGCGTGACCATGGCCGCCGCGTTGCTGCTCGCCCCGTTCGCACTCATGTAGGCGGCGAGGCGAGCGCGCCGCTTCGACGAGAAGAGACCCGCCCGATGAACGCAGTACACGCAAATCGCCTCACCTTCGGGTACCCCGGTCGTGCGCCGGTCCTCGACGGTGTGACCGTGGGGCTGGAGTCCGGAGAGCGGGTTGGCGTCATCGGCCCGAACGGTGCGGGGAAGACGACGCTGTTCATGCTGGTCTGCGGGGTTGTCGAGCCGACGTCGGGCGGTCTTGCGGTCTTTGGCGAACCGGTCGAGCCGGGAGCGTTCAGGCCCGAGGTCGGGATGGTCTTCCACCACACCAACGACCAGCTCATCTGCCCCACGGTCCGCGAGGACATCGCGTTCGGCCCCCAGAATCTCGGGCTTTCCGAGGCAGAGGTCGAAGACCGGGTCGACGCGACAGCGGCATCCACCGGCATCGCGCACCTGCTCGACCGGGCGCCTCACGAGCTCTCGAGCGGGGAGCAGCGCCTCGTGGCGCTCACCGGCGTGCTCGCGATGATGCCGCACCTCCTCATCCTCGACGAGCCGACCTCCGACCTCGACCTCCGTTACCGCAGACGGCTCATCCGGATGCTCGCCGACATGGAGGGGCACACCCTCATGATCGCCTCGCACGACCTCGAGTTCGTCCTCGAGACGTGCGATCGCGTGTTGCTGCTCGACGAGGGCCGCTTGCAGGCAGACGGCGTCCCCGCCGAGGTGATGTCGAACCAGGCGCTGATGGAGGCACACGGCCTCGAAGTGCCTCACTCGCTGATGGCGCAGTGGCACCGGCACGATCCGCCCGACCGCGCCTGCGTGGACAGCCAGGAGCAGCCGGCCTGATCAGGTGAGCCCCTCGCCGGTTGTCGTCGCGACGAATCGCCCGTGCTTCACCCCTTTGGTGCCGATGAGCTCCGAGGCGATCCTGTCGATCTCGCGAATCTCGCCCCGCAAGACCACGACCTCAAGACAGTGGTGTGCGTCGAGGTGGATGTGGAGCGTCGAGACGATCTCATGGTGGTGTGAGTGCTGGTGCTCGGTGAGCTTGTTCGACAGATCGCGGGAGTGATGGTCGAAGACGAGTGTCACGGTGCCCACGGCCTCGCCTTCCTCGGCCTCCCACTGCCGCTCGACGAGTGCGTTGCGCATGAGGTCGCGCACCGCCTCGGAGCGGTTGACGTAGCCCTGGTCCGCGATCAGCTCGTCGAAGCGCGCGACGAGTCCGTCGTCGGCCGAGACGCTGAACCTGATGAGCTCCGACATCTCTCTCCCTCCGCGGCGCGAGCGATCTCGCCCCACACTATCGCGAGATGGCTCCAGCTTCCAGACGCCCTCTCGTGACGGCCGGAACCGTCGAGGACACCCGCTTACCGTACGCGGGTGTCCTCGCGGTCGAACTTCTGTCGGGCAGAGTACGCCCGAGCTTCACTCCCTACTCGTCCATGTAGTCCTCATCGTCGAGGGGGTCCTCGTCGATGGGGTCCTCGTCGACGGGAGCGGGAACGGCGTTTTCGTTAGGGTCGACCGGGTCGACAGGGTCGTCGACATCGCAGCCCATCGTGCCGAGTACTAGTGCGGGGAACAGGAGTCCCGCCGCCATCAGCCTCAGTATCGGACGAAGCTTCTCGGTAGACATGTCGTGATCAACCACCTTTCCGTGCTGGAGTGCGATACGGCTTCGCCTCGAGGCGAAGCCGTGCGTACCGATGTCTGCTACGGATACAACACCCCCTCGATCTGAGCACGCGCGTCCTCGCTCACCGCACGGTGGCCGCCGAACACCCATGCTTCATCGGGATCGGTGTGGGCTGCCGCGAAATCGAGTGTGGACTGCGGGGCGGACGCCTGCCTGCTGAGCAACAGGACGCCATCCGCTTGCCCGGTGACGATGCCGCCGGTCAGCGCATCGGGGAAATCCTCTCCGCTCGCGATTCCGATGTACTCGGCCGATGCCGGGATACCTCCCGCTCCGAGGGCGTACTCGGCCAGAGCGACCGAGGTCTCGTAGCGGTCATCTCCTGAGATGCGGGGCCCGTCGATCCCCATCGCGTTGCGCTGGGCGACGACGTCCGCGGAGATAGCAGCCGGTCCACCCACGATTCCGGCCCAATTCACGTTGTCTTCCATGAAGGCGGCGATCCCTGACGGGATGGCGTCTCCTGGGGTCAACAGGACAGGCCGTGCGATCTGGTAAGCGTACGGCGACACCGAGATACCATCCGGGAACAGGTCGCCGCGAGCGAGCCAGACCTCTCCGGTCCACGCCTCGTCTTGTGCCGCGAGGAGCTGCTCGGCGATGGCGAGCGAGGTCTCGTAGCGGTCGTCGCCTGCGATGCGGGAGACCTCGAACCCGGCGTCCTCAAGCTGAGTGACGACCGGCGGGCCGATCACTGCCGTGCCTCCTATCAGCACGACTCTTCCGGTTGCTGCGTCGAACGGTGTGACGCGGGCTATCTCGTCCATCACGTCGTCGGGCACGGAGCCCCACGAGGTGAGGAGCAGAGGTGCGCGCAGTTCGCCACAGAGTGCCGAGGCCGACAGTGCATCGGGGTAGGAGAACGCACTTGCGAGCACCACGGTGTTGGTGCTGTCGTCGCCCCACTCCGACTGCGAGCCGAGGACCGCGGTGTCGAACCGGTCCGCACCACCGAACCGGCCGATCCCGTCTTGAGCGAGTGCCGGCACCGCCATCATCAGCAGCGCTACGAGCGCCACGCCCACGACCAGTCGAGTTCCTGGTCTTCGTCGTTGTCTCTTGTGCTCAGACATGTTGCCCCTCCTTATACCGTTGGATACGAGCCACATAGGCCCTTACTTACCCAACTCCAAGCACCGCGCTTGGTCGTGCGGCATGAGCAGGCCACTCATGCGCCTAAGACCCGCCTCGGCGGGTAGGTTCAGTAGTGTCGCCGCCGTGTCGCGTGGCCGAGGAGCGAGGAGGGGTCCGATGTTCGTCCACCGCATCGAGAGTCCGGGCGTTGCCCACTGGTCGTACTACGTGGAGGACGGCGGGGAGGCGGTCGTCATCGATCCGCGGCTCGATGTCGGCGCCTACGTCGATCTCGCTCGCGAGAGGGGTGCGCGGATCGTCGCGGTCGTCGAGACCCACCGAAACGAGGATTACGTGGTCGGGAGCGCGGAACTCGGGGCGCGTACGGGCGCAGACGTGCGGCACGCGGACGGCTTCCTCGACTACCGATACGGCACGGCGATCGAGGACGGCGACACCGTGCTATTCGGTTCAGCCACGCTCGAGGCGCTCCACACACCCGGACACACGCCCGGACACATGTGCTACCTCGTGCGCAATGGTGGGATGCCGTGGATGCTCTTCTCGGGGGACCTGCTGTTCGCAGGGGATACCGGCCGCGTCGACCTCGGTCCGCCGGACTCTGCCGAGGAGTTCGCGACGGCCATGTACCGCTCGCTTCACGAGCGCGTGCTCCCCCTCGGCGACCACGTGGTGTTGTGGCCCGCGCATGGGGCCGGTTCGGCGTGTGGAAGCAGTATCGCGGGCCGCCCCTACACGACGATCGGCATGGAGCGTGCGCTCAACCCTCTGCTGGGACTCGATGAGCGCTCGTTCGTGCGCTCTACGGTGGACCGCTCTGAGGCCATCGGCCGCCCGGCCTACTTCGCCTTGATGGAGAAGCTCAACCTGGACGGGCACCGCTTCGACGAGCGCCGTGCGCTGCCCGTGCTCGACCCTCAGGGGCTCGAAACGCTCATGGATGAGGGCGGGGTGGTCGTCGACACGCGTAGCGCGGAGTGTTACCTGGCGGCGCACGTCCCGGGATCGGTGGCGTTGCCACACGCGATGCTCGGTGCGTGGGCCGGCTGGCTCGTCGATCCCGAGACGCCTCTCGCGCTCGTGTCCGACGACCCGATGCGCGATGCGACCATGCTTGCGCGGATAGGCTTCGACGACGTGCGTGGCGTCCTCGCCGGGGGCATGGAGCGCTGGGAGACCTCGGGCCGAGCGATAGGGAGCGTGCACGTCCTCGACACACCCGGCGCGTGCAGGCGTCTCGACGCGCACGCGATCCTGCGGGTGCTCGATGTTCGCAGCACCAGTGAGGTAGAGGAGCTCGGCATCACCGGAGCGCGCAACATACCGCTGCCTGAGCTGCCGAGTCGCCTCGACGAACTGGCCGATGAGGACCCGATCGTGATCTTCTGCGGGAGCGGCCGACGTTCGACCATCGCGGCGAGTCTGCTCGAGCGTCACGGCAGGCGAACCGAGGTCGTCCTCGGCGGGACGCGCGGGTGGTCCTCGGCGCGCTGCCCGCTGCACGAGGTCTCGCCTGCGTGACGATTCGACATGTCACGACAGCCGCATCGAGCTCGCCATGGATCCGCTGGCGGTGCGCGAATCGGCGAACGGCGTTTCGTATGGTGGCGAGGGTGGAAAAGCACAAGGTGTCAAGCGCGCTTCTCTTCGAGTCGTTAGGGGGCGACTACGATGCTGCGCAGAGTACTCGCTTGTGCTCTCGTCCTCTTGTTGGCTGCGACGGTGCCTGTTGCGACCGCTCGCGAGAGCGAGGACTCGAAGGGTGTGACAGGGCCCGGAGATCCCATCACGGTGCTCGCCGGGGATTCGGCACCGGTCGACATATACGAGCCAGACGGCCGTAACGGCGTCTACCCCTGGGGCGACATACGCAACATCGAACCGCTGCTGCCGAGGTGGAGTGCATCCCATCCCGGGTGGGGCATCCAGCCGTATACCGAGGTGCACACCATCGACACCGCAACGCAGACCGAGTGGGACGAGGATTGGTTCAAGCTCATCGTTCCCGGCGCAGACATGACATCGTGGTCTCAGCTGTCGTACCGCTTCGATGCGTTCTCGATGGACCGGACGGTCGACCTCGTACTCGACGTCTACGCGGACGGATCGATACTCGCTCGTGCCGACGCGCTCAATGGCGAGGACCCGGCGGCCCTCGTCTCCAACGACGATTCGCGCTGGGGATACTACTCGCAGTACGCGAGCTACGGGCGCTGGCCATCGGTCACATTCGTGCCTCCTGCGGCTGGCACCTACTGGATCCGTGTCCGCCCGTACTACGATGGGCCTGCCGAAGGCTTCTCCGGCAAGGCGGGTTTCTACACGTTTCGGGCCAAGGTCGGCCAGGTCATGCGGCTTGCCGGCGACGACCGCGTAGCCACTGCCGTACGCATCTCTCAGGAAGGCTGGCCAAGCAACCCCGCGAACTCCCAGGACACGGCGGTCATCCTCGCGTGCAGCGAGAACTACCCTGATGCGCTCGCAGCGGCGAGCTTGGCTGGTGCGTACGGCGGACCGGTCCTGCTGACTCCGAGGGACCGGCTGCCGGGGCTCGTGAAGGCGGAGGTAATGCGCGTCGGCGCACGGGACGTGTACGTGATCGGCGGTACTGCCGCGGTGAGCGAGGCGGTCATCACCGAGCTTGCGACCATCCTGCCGCCCGGCCGCATTCACCGCGTCGCGGGAGGCACGCGTTACGAGACGGCCGTCGAAGTGCTCAAGAAGACCGATGAGGTGCTCGAGAGCAAGGGTCAGACGATGCCAAAGACCGCGTTCCTGGTGTCTGGCGAGAACTTCCCCGATGCGCTTGCCGTGGGCCCCTCGGCGTACCACAACCGAGCACCGATCCTGCTCACGACCTCGGGAGGACTCCACCCGGCGACCGCAAGCGCGATTGCGATGTACGGCATGACCGATGTCATCATCGCCGGCGGAACGAGTGCGGTCTCGGCCAGTGTAGTGAGCAGCCTCGTAGACAA
>SLCP01000001.1 GCA_007125735.1 Coriobacteriia bacterium
GAGCGCTCCTCGGCCAGGCCGGTGATGTCGGTCACCTCGACGTCGTACTCGACACCGGCGTCGATGACGGGTGCGAGCGCGGCGGCGAGTCTGCGGTTGAAGAAGCCGACCTGCGCACCGTGCGGCTCGTGGAGCGCGATCGCGTTGGCGTCGTACTCGTTGTCCGGCTGGCGGACGACGCGCAGCGGCGTGCCCGGTTCGAGCGTGACGATAACCTCTTGCCGACCCTCGAAGGTCACGCCCACGAGCTTCGTGTGGAACGAGTCCGCCTCGGTGATCCCGGCGTACTCCTCGCGGGCGAGGATCTCGTCGGCCCGAGCGAACAGGTCCTCGACGAGCTCGGCGGCGGGAGCGGACGGGTCCGCCTCGTGCATCGCGATGTCCCGCACGAGCATCTGGACCCGCTTGCGTCCTCGCCACGTGTCGGCCTGCACCTCGAAGGTGAGGTCGACGGCGGCGTCGCACGCGGCGACCCGCTCGATCTCAGGGCAGCGGAACGCTATCGCGCCCACCGACTCAGCTCCGTCGTACGCGCTGAACCTGAGGTGTTCCGAGGAGCGGCCGACCCGCTCGCGCGCGGACATGAAGATGCCGGCCGCGCCGAACCGCGGACGCGGATTGGCGAAACCGAACGGCGCGAGCATCTCGACCTCGGCCGCCAGCTCGATGCTCACGTCGCCGAGGGAGAGCTCTGCGTCCACGAGGGACGGCGTCACGAACTCCTCGGCCGGCACCGTCTCGAGATGTCTGCTCAACCGCTCGCGCAACTCCGGAACACGCTCGGCTGGAAGCGTCGCTCCCACCGCAGCCGCATGCCCCCCGAACCGCTCGAGGATCTCTCCTGCCGAGGAGACCGCCGAGAAGAGATCGATCGCGGCCACCGAGCGCCCCGATCCCCGTGCGGTGCCCTCTTCGATGTTGAACACGAGTGCCGGCACGCCGAAGCGTGCGGCCAGCCGAGATGCGACGATCCCCTTGACGCCGTCGTGCCACCCCTCGGCCGCGAGCACGAGCACGCGGTCGCCTGCGGTGAACTCGCGCTCGGCCATCGCGAGGGCAGCCTCGCTCATCTCGCGCTCGGTCGACTGGCGGAGGCGGTTGAAGCCGTCGAGCTCGCGCGCGAGCGTCTCGCTCTCGATGGGGTCGTCGCTCAGCAGCAGATCGAGTGCGACGTGCGGGTCGGCCATGCGACCGGCGGCGTTGAGGCGCGGCGCGAGCTGGTAGGCGACCTCGTCGGCCCCGAGCGCGCCGATGTCGCACCCCGCGACCTCCGCAAGTGCCGCCAGACCCGGCCGGGGCGCACGTCGCATGCGGGCGATCCCGTCGGCGACGAGTGCGCGGTTCTCCCCCACGAGCGGGACGATATCCGCGATGGTGCCGAGCGCCGCGAGGTCGGTGAGCTCCCGCCATGCATCGTCCTGTCCGAGGAGCGTACCGACCGCCTGCACGAGCTTGAGCGCGACACCCGCTCCCGCGAGTGCAGAGGACGGGCTCTCCGCCACGAGCTTGGGGTCGGCCACAGCGATGCCCTGCGGCACCGCGTCTGCGGGCTCGTGGTGGTCGGTCACCGCCACGTCGACGCCCGCGTCGCGCAACAGGTCGACCTCGGCCGCAGAAGAGATGCCGCAGTCCACGGTCAGCACGAGATCCGCTTCGAGCGCGACGAGACGCTCTACGCTCGCAGGCGTCAGGCCGTACCCCTCGGCGAAGCGGTCGGGCACGGTGGCGCGAACGCGTGCGCCGAGCACCGCAAGGCCGCGCTGCGCGAGCGCCGCCGAGGACATCCCGTCGAGGTCGAAGTCACCGAAGACGACGATGTGCTCGCCCTCGGTGACCGCCCGGGCCACACGGCTCGCTACCTCGTCCATCCCAGGGATCACGCTCGGAGGCAGCCACTCCTCCGCAAGCCTCGGCGTCAAGAACCGCTCTGCGGCCTCCTGAGAATCGATCCCCCGGTTGACGAGTATCCGGGCGACGATCGGCGAGAGCCCCATGCCCTGAACGAGATCCGTGACCGCTGCGGCGTCGGCCGCGGCCACGTGCCACGGTGGCCGCCTGACGGTGGCGCTCGTATCGGCTCTCGACGTCATCACTCGCACCCTACCAGGGAGGGCCGACACCCGGTGCCGGCCCTCCCTTCACGATACGTATCCGTTCCTCACGCGCCGTCTCACGTCTCTACGCGGCAGCACCGTACTTCTTCGCGAGCGCCTGGAACTTAGGCTCGCGCTCCTTCCACAGCGTGTACACCGGAGTCGCGACGGCGATCGAGGAGTACGCGCCGATGAAGATGCCCACGACGAGCGCGAACGCGAAGCCCGCGAGCGTGTCGCCACCGAACAGCAGGAGCATCAACGGAGGCATCATCGACGTGATCGACGTGTTGACCGAGCGGGCGAACACCTGGTTGAGCGAGTGGTTCGCCATCTTGCTGAACGTGGTGCGCGTGAGCGCCTTGGTGTTCTCCTTGATGCGGTGGAACACGACGATCGTGTCGTAGAGCGAGTAGCCCATGATGGTCAGTAACGCCGCGATCGTGCTCGGTGTCACCTCACGCCCTACAAGCGCGTACACCCCGAGCACGAGCAACACGTCGTGGCCGAGGGTGAAGACCGCCGTGAGAGACATCTTGTACTCGTAGCGCAACGAGACGTACAGAAGGATAGCCGCGATCGAGATCGTGAGCGCGAGCAGGGCGGCACGCGTGATGTTGCGCCCCCAACCCGGACCGATGGTCGCGACGTCCCCGTCATCGGCTGACAGCCCGAGCGTCTCTATCACGCGCAGGTACGCGGCGTTGGCCACATCCGGATCGTCTTCGGGGGCACGCACGATGAAGCCGCCGTTCTCGGTGGTCTGCACCTGAACGCCCGGCAGCCCCGCCTCATCGAACGCATCGCGCACCTCGCCGATCTCGACGCCCTCCGCACGATTCAAGTTGACAACCGTGCCGCCCTGGAACTCGATCCCAAAGGTGAGCCCCCGTACCGCGAGCGCTCCGATGCTCACCGTCACGAGTACGACACTGACGATGAAGAACGCCCTGCGCAGGCCGAGGAAATCGAACTCACGCCTTAGCATCGGCCTCACCCCCCTTCACGCCAAAGAGCCACGGCGCTTTGGGGATGACCTTCTCGGCCATGAGGATGATCACCGAACGCGACCAGAACACCATGTTGAAGATGTCGATCGCGAGACCGATCATGAGCGTCAGCGCGAACCCGCGCACCGGTCCGATCGCGAACGTGTAGAGCATGAGCGCGGAGACGAACGTCACGAGGTCGGCATCGAGGCTCGTCCCGATCGCGTGGCGGGTTCCGTGGCGCGCGGCGGAACGATACGTCCTGCCGTCCCGCACCTCTTCTCGGAACCGTTCGATCATGAGGATCTCCGAGTCGGCCGCCAGTCCGATTGTAAGCACGATCCCGGCGATGCCCGGCAAGGTGAGCGCGAACCACCCGAAATTCGAGAGCAACGAGAGTACCCCTAGGAACAGCGATGCGAAGACGGAGAGCGCGAACCAGCTCAGCACGCCCATCCCGCGGTAGTAGGCCGCAAGGTACGCGGCAACGAGGCCGAGGCCGAGCAGCGCGGCGTACACGCCACGACGCAACGAGTCCTGACCGAGCGTGGGCCCGACGACCCGCGACTCGGAGAACTCGAGTGCGACCGGAAGCGCACCGGTCTCCAACACGGTCCTGAGCCTGCGGGCCTCCTCGGCGGTGAAGTTTCCGGTGATCGAGGTCTGTCCGCCAGTGATGCGGTCGCGTACCACCGGAGCCGACTCGACGTTGTCGTCGAGCACGATCGCGATCTGTTGGCCGATGCGCGCGCCCGTGATATCTGCCCACGCCCGTGCGCCCTCGGAATCGAAGGTGACGTTCACCTCGAGCTCGGCCGGGTTCTGTGGGTTGGCGCCCACGGAGGCGGACGTTATGACGTCGCCGGTGAGGAGCACCTCGCCCAAGATGAGCTCGCCGGTCTCGTCGATACCCACGACATCGCGGATCTCGAGCTGGCCGGTCGAGCCGAGGACCTCAAGCGCCTCCTGCGCGTTGCGGATACCGGGAAGCTGCACGAGGATCGAGTCGGCCCCTTGGCGCTGGATCGAGACCTCGGAAGCACCGAGTCGGTCGACACGGTTGCGCACGATGAGTTCGGCGCGGTCCATGACCTCGTTGGTCACCGGAGTCTCGGGCGTTTCCTGAGCCGTGAGTATGACCGAGAGCCCGCCCTGGATGTCGAGGCCCTGGCTGATCCTCTCGCCTGGCGGCCAGAACTGCCACCACGACAATCCGACCAGTGTCAACACGATCGCCATCGCGGCGACGATCCGTTGTTTCGGCTCCATGCTTCTGCCTTCCCGCCTTCCGTACCTGTCTCTGTCTAGAGCAGCTTGGTCTCGTTGATCACGAGCGCGAACCGTGCCTCGAGCGTCTCTGCCGCTTTGCGGCACATCTGCATCCGCGAGAGGAATATCTCGAAGTACTCCATGACCTGGCTCGTCTCGGTATCGATGTCGATCTCGAGAGTGACATCGCGGGTCTGGGAATCGACCCTCAGGAAACTGCGCTTGGCAGCGTAGTTCACTCTGTCGTGGATGTCGAACGTTGCGGGGTCGGTGTTTCGAACCCGCGTGTGATGGACGTCGGACTTGTCCGCCATCACCGCCGCCGCAGCAACGGCCGTGCCTGGCTCACCCGATTCCTCCTCGTGGTTGCCGACCGCGTTCATGACGAGCGCTACCTCACGTGGCTCCATGCCGAGACGGTAGAGCGCGTCTTTGGCGAGCAGCGCGGCGGCGACACCATGGTCCTCACGAGCCACGCAGTTGCCGATGTCGTGTAGGAACCCTGCGATCGAGGCGAGCTCGGCCTCACGCTCGTCGTAGCCGAGGCGACGCAGGATGTTGCCCGCGATATGGGCAACGAGGTTCGCATGACGCATGCCGTGTTCGGTGTAGCCGAGGGAGCCGAGGTATTCGTCGCCCATCGCGAGATAGGCGAGCAACTCCTCGTCCGCCTCGATATCGGCGAGCGTGACCAGCCGAGCGGTGTCGGGCATCCTACTCGTCGTCAATCTCGAACTCGTCGGGCTCGACGTCGTCGGGCTCGATCTCCTCGACGGACTCTTCAACCGGCTCGGTGGCCTTGCGCCCGACGGAGTTCCGGTCGAACGTGAGGATGATGCCGTCCGCGGGACGCAGGTCGACGGTCTTGTCGTCGAGACCCACGATGCGAGCGTGCATGCCGCCGATCGTGACGACCTCGTCGCCGACCGCCAGCGAGGCCTGCAACTCGCGGACCTGCTTACCGCGCTGTACCTGCGGCCTGATGATGAGCAGGTAGAACGCGATCGCCAGGATCG
Source organism: Coriobacteriia bacterium (assembly GCA_007125735.1). Lineage (GTDB taxonomy): Bacteria > Actinomycetota > Coriobacteriia > Anaerosomatales > SLCP01 > SLCP01. The sequence goes on from SLCP01000001.1 coordinate 5,368, forward strand.
CGAGGTAGATGAGCGTCCCTTCCATGTTACCTCCGTCGTACGGGGTCGTCGTGGGTGCCGGCCCGTCCTCCTCGGCGAGGCAGACACCGATTGTCAATCATACCACCACGGGCGCTCTCAGTAATCGTCGGCTCCCGGACCGTTCATCCACTCGGCCAGCATCGCGCCGAAGCGGTCCTCGGCGATCGCCTCGCGTGCTCGCGCGGTCAGGTCGAGCAGGAACGCTAGGTTGTGAATGGAGAGCAGGATCGAGCCGAGCATCTCCTTCATCACGACGAGGTGGCGCAGGTACGCACGCGTGTAACCGGTACACGTCGGACACGAGCACCGGGGGTCGAGCGGCGTGAAGTCACGCGCGTACCGGGCGTTCTTGAGGTTCATGCGTCCCTGCGACGAGAGTGCCGTACCCGTGCGCGCCGTGCGCGTGGGCAGCACGCAGTCGAACATGTCGACCCCGAGGGCGACGGCCTGCAGAAGCGAGGTCGGAGTGCCGACTCCCATGAGGTACCGTGGCCGGTCCGCGGGGAGCGCGGCGGTCACGGGCGCGAGGCTCTCGAGCATCGCGTCGTGAGGCTCGCCTACCGAGTAGCCGCCGATGCCGTAGCCGGGAAACCCGATCTCGACCAGCCGCTCGACGCTCTCGGCCCGAAGGTGCGGGTAGAGCCCGCCCTGCACGATGCCGAAGAGTGCCTGGTCCTCACGCGTGTGCGCCCGCTTGCAGCGCGCGGCCCACTCGGCCGAACGGCGCACCGCCGTCGCGACGTGCTCCTCTGTGGCGCGATACGGCGGGCACTCGTCGAGCTGCATGATGATGTCGGCGCCGAGCGCCTCCTGGATCGCCATGTTGTCCTCGGGCGACCACTCGTGCCACGTGCCGTCGACGATGCTGCGGAAGCGGACGCCGTCGTCGGTGAGAGAGAGCGTGTCCGCGAGCGAGAAGATCTGGAACCCGCCCGAATCGGTCAGGATCGCCCGGTCCCAATTCATGAACGCGTGCAACCCGCCGGCTTCCGCGACGAGGTCGTGTCCGGGACGCAAGAAGAGGTGGTAGGCGTTCGCGAGCACGA
>SLCP01000056.1 GCA_007125735.1 Coriobacteriia bacterium
GCGATCCGCGCGGGGGCGGCCGGTGGAGCCGTCGCATACTTCTGCAGGCGCGGTACGTGCGAGCGCCCCGCGACCACGGCGGCAGAGCTCGCGGAGCTGCTGGACGGGTAGCGCCCCGCAGCCCGCGCCCCGCGCCCGCTACCCGGTCTCGAACTCGGACACCGAGCCGTCCACTCGACCGACCACGACCACATCGGCCCGCCGGTGCGCGAAGATCCCGCATGCGACGACGCCGGGGATCCCCTCTAGCTCGTCCTCCGTGCGCTCAGGGTCGGAGAGGTCGAGGCCGCGCACGTCGACGAGCGGGTTGCCGGAGTCCGCGCGGCTGTCCGCCCTAACGGTCGCCGAGCCGCCCATCGATTCGACCGAAGCGATGACCACGTCGAGCGAGCCCTCCGTGACCTCGAGCGGGACCGGCGCGCTCTCGCCGAGCCGCGTGACGAGCTTGCTCTCGTCGACGATGCACACCCACGTGCTCGACGCGCGGGCGACCCGCTTCTCCGCTGCGTGCGCCCCGCCGCCGCCCTTGATCGCCCGGCCGAGCCTGTCCACCTCGTCGGCGCCGTCGACGTAGACGGGGATCGGTACCTCGGCGAACTCGAGCGCGATGAGGGGGACTCCGATCTCCCTGAGGAGTCGCTCGGTGTCCGATGAGGTGGGCACGGCGGCCGAGGGGCGCGCGTCGCTCTCGCCGAGCGCCTCCACGAAGTGGCGGACCGTGCTCCCAGTTCCCACCCCGAGCAGGGCGCCGGGCGTCACGTACGCGAGAGCGGCCCGTCCGGCCGCACGCTTTGCGGCATCGTGCGCATCCACGGCGCTCACCTCCCGGCCGCAGTCCAGGGGTACATACCCGTTCGATCAGGTGCGCGGCTGTGTCACGGCTGTAGCAGAAACACGCGCGCAGGCGCCCCCTCGGCTCCGATGAGCTTGAGCGGCGCGCACACGAGCAGGTACTCGCCTGGGGGCACCTCACACAGGTCGAGTCCTTCGACCACGGTCACACCGGCGCCGAGGAGCGCGCGATGTACGGTGTTGCCCGGCGAGTCGTACGGCTCGATCGAGAGGTAGTCGATGCCCGCGAGCACGATGCCGCGTTCGATGAGGCTCGCCGCAGCGCCCATCTCCAGCGCGATGAAGTCACGCTGGAACCCGTTGCGCTCCCACAGGCGGCCGTTCGCGGTCTTGAAGAGCACGCGTTCGCAGCGACCGTCCACTCCGAGCGCATCGAGGTCCGCGGCGGTGATGTGCGCCTCGCCCGCGTGCTCCACGACGAGCGCCGGTCCCACGAGCGTTGCCGCCGGGATCGCATCGACGGTCGCGCCGCCGGGCGCGAAGTGCGCGGGCGCGTCGACGTGCGTGCCCGAGTGCGAACTCATCGCGATGCGCGTGAGCGTGTGCGCATCCCCTCGGTCGAGGTGCGCGAGCGTCTCGATCACCGGCGCCGGGTCGTCGTCCCAGATGTGCGTGGCCGGGCCGAGCGGAACGGTGATGTCGTAGGCCCTCATCGGCCGGTCTCCTCGCTTCGGGTCGTGCGAGCCTGCTACAGCTGCACGGCGATCATACCGCGGACCGGGGCATCGGCGCCGCAGAGGGCACGCTGGCGGGCCTCCCTCGCCATTCTCCGTCGCCGTCCGGTTCTCCCGATGCGGTAGGGTATGGTCAGACGTGACGCAATGTCGGGGGCATGCGCGAGGGAATCGCGAGATGAGGGGGTCAGCGTGGCTCGAAACAGGGGTACGGGAGCGGTTCTGATCGCACTGGCGGTCGTGGTGGCGTTGGCGACAGTGTCCGGACTCGGATGCTCGCGCTCGGCCGACCCGTCCGACGGCGATGTGCTGCTGGGGCCGCGAGAGCGCGACGATGACGGTTCGCGCGTGCTCTCGGTCGACGGCACGGACATCAGGATGGTGAGCGTGCCGGGTGCGCTGGTAGAAGGTTGGCCGAGTGAGCTGCCCGCACCTGCCGGAACCGACATCCGCTATTCCGAGAGTATCGAGGCGGACGGGAGCGATGCGACCGTCTACCGGGCGGAGTTCGAGGTCGGCGAGGTGTTCGACGAGGTGCTGGCATCGTATATCGTGGCGCTTCGCGACGCGGGATGGGCGATCGACGAGGAGGCATCTGCGGGCGAAGCCGGATCGCGGAGTGCCGCCCTCTCGGCCAGCCGGACCGACGGGGTCTTGGGTGCAGTGGTGACAGAGCTGGAAGACGGCGTGTCCGTCTTCCTGGAAGCCGGGATCCTCGCGACGGGCGGTGAGTGAGCATGCGCGGACGAGTGACCTCCATGCCGGGCGCCCGTGTCACTGTGGCACGGCTGATGACGATGGCGATCGCGGTCCTGACGTGCGCGCTGCTGCTCGGCGGCGGCGTCTCGGCCGCGCACGCCGCGCAGGAGTGCCCCGAGCCACGGGTGCGCGTCTTCGAGTGGATGCCCGACGACCCACGCGAAGCACGGGCGCAGAACCTCGTGACGCTGTGGAACCGTGACGGGATACGCTTCCTGATGACGGGCAAGCACCTCGGCCACCGGGCGTTCCTCGAGATGTCGGCGGGTGTGTCCCTCGATCTGTGGGACGAGTACATCCTGACCACGAGCTCCACGGCGGATGCGATCTCCATGAACCTGGTCGACGGGAAGGGGCGTCCGGTCGCCTCGGCCACCGGGGCCGACCCCGAGAACGTCGCGCAGCAGATGACGCCGATGCTCCAGATGATCCGCGATCATCAGCGTAAGGTTCGCGAAGACGAGCACATCGCGATCGACTCGTGGGTCTACAGCAGCGTGCAGCTTCTGACGCTCGAGGTCGACATGGAGGAGACCGTCACCTTCGAGCTGGTCGACTGCGACGGGTACGTGCTTGCGGACCGTGAGGTCGAGATAGAGCTGACAGGACCGGGCGAGGTCGAGCCGCGGATGGTGACGACCGACGGCAACGGGCGCGGCGAGTTCACGTACGTTGCGACGGACCCTGGCCAGGCATCGGTCATGATCTGGTACGTCCACGACTGCATCGAGCTCGAGGGCGTGAAGATGGCGAGCGGCCAGAACCGCGTGCAGATCACGGTCGAGGGCGAAGGCGCCCGCGTGCTCCTCGAGATGTCGGGTGACGGGTACACGGCGACGTACGACGCGTGGAACTGCGATGGCCTCGAGGGCGACTGGCAGCTCGAAGGCGAGTTGGTCATCGAGGGCTACGGGACGATCAGCGGCGGGGGCACGCTCTACTTCCCACCGCGCCCGGAAGAAGGCCCGTGGGACTCCGAGCCGTTCAGTTACTCGATGGAGGGCACGCTCGACATGGGTGACGCGGTGGCCGACATACTCTACGAGTTCCAGGACGTGGTGTTCACCATCATCGAGCTGGAGGACGGGCCCACACTCGGCGACGCGCGCGGTACCGCTAAGGGCACCGTGCGCGTGACCACGCCGGAGTTCTCGATGGTGGTCTCGGAGACGTACTCGCCGATGTCGATCGCGCCAGCGCTCATCCGCTCCGAGACACACCCGTCGTGTGGTGACTGACGGGCCGGTGACCACACCGTACACCCCGACGAACAGGTGGCGAACGTGAGCGCAGAACGCACGGCGATAGCGGGCATCGTGGCAGCGCTCGCACGTTCCTGTTCTCGCGCGTGCGCAGGGCAGGGGCGGACTCGCGGTTCGAGGCGATCAAGCCGTCGTTCGTGCGATTCCTTACCGCGTGGACGGTGCAGGGTCTGTGGGTGAGCCTCACGGCGGCCGCCGCGCTGGCAGCGATCACGTCTGCCGAGGATGGTGCAGGCGCCACGGGAGCCGTGGCCGCATTCGGCGTCGATGCGTTCCTCGTCGTCGGGCTGCTCGTGTGGGCTGCCGGGTTCGCCATCGAGGCGACAGCCGACGCGCAGAAACGCCGTTTCCGAGCAGACCCGGCCAACAAGGGCCGCTTCATCTCGACGGGGCTCTGGGCGTGGTCGCGGCACCCCAACTACTTCGGCGAGATCATGCTGTGGGTCGGGGTTGCGATCGTCGCGCTGCCGGCGCTCGGCGGCTGGCAGTATGCGACGCTCGTCTCGCCGGTGTTCGTCTACGTGCTGCTCACGCGGATAAGCGGCGTGCCGATGCTCGAGCGGGCCGCCGACGCCCGGTGGGGCGGCGAGCCGGACTACGAGCGGCACACGGCTGCCACGCCGGTACTCGTGCCGAGGAGGCCACGGTAAGGCGGGGCTTCCTCCCCGTCCCTGGGCAGCACGCGGGACGAGTCGCCTCAGAGCTCCATGCTCTGCTGTTTCGGAAGCTCGTCGAGGCATGCGAGTCGTCTCACGGCGAGGATCGCAAGGTCGTCAGTCAGGTGTGCTCCGCTGAACGTCAGCACGTCGCCGATCACGTCCTCTACGAGGTGACTCGCGCTGCCGCCGCCGATCCTCGCCAGGAAGTCGCAGAGGCGGTCTTCCCCGTAGAGACCGCCGTCGCCGCGGGCCTCGGTCAGTCCGTCGGTGTAGAGGAACAAGACGTCGTGGGGCTCGAGCCGGGTCTCCGAGTCGGGATAGGATACGCCTCCGAATGCCCCGAGCAGGGGTCCGGTGACGGGTAGCCTCGCCAGCTCGCCGTCCGCTCTGACGATCGCCGCGGCGGTGTGCCCTGCGTTCGCATAGGTCAGCCGCCCGTCGCGGCAATCAAGGATGCCGAAGAAGAGTGTGACGAACGACTCCGGGGGCGTCGCCCGGAAGACGACGTCGTTGGTGAGCGTCAGCACCCGACCCGGCGTCTTGCCCCGCTCGGCGGCGTGTGCGCGTATCGTGTTCTTGGCGAGCGACGTGAGCACGGCGGCATCGATGCCTTTGCCTGCCACGTCCCCGACGGTGACCCCGACGCAGCCGGGGCCGACCTCGAAGATGTCGTAGAAGTCTCCGCCGACGCGTGCAGCCTCCGCTGCAGCGTGATACGCATGCGAGAACTCGACGCCCTCGATCTCATCGGGCAGTGCGAGAAGGGCTGCCTGGAGCCGGTCAGCGATGCGGCGTTCGCGCTCGTAGAGGCGCGCGTTGGTGAGGGCGAGCGACATCGCCGCACTCATCCGCTCCGCCGAGCGATGGTCGTCTTCGTCGAACGGGTGGGGTTTGTCGTATGCGAGTGCGAGCACGTGCGTGACCACCCCTTCTGCCATGAGGGGTAACAGCTGGAAGGCGCGCAAGCCGTTCGGGACGACGAACTCGTTGCTCGTGCGGGGGTCTTCCCAGCAGTCTTCGATGAGAACGGGCCGTCTCTGGGAGGCGGCGAGGGCGAACGCGGGAAGATGAGAGGCGTCGCGAACTTCTCCGATCAGCTCTTCGGATACGCCGCTTACGTGGGTGATGGTGTACGTGTCGTCACGCAAGCGGATCACAAGGGCCTTGTTCGCGCCAGCTATCTCCGCCACCTCGTCGACGAGTCTGCCGATGATGTCGTCTGGCGTGAGTGCCGAGAGTAGGATCTCATCGACCTTTGCGAGCGTCCCGGAGAGCCGGGCCGCACGAACGGCTTCATGGAAGAGGCGCGAGTTGCCCAGCGCGAGCGAGAGGGAGGCGGCGACCTCTTGCGCGAAATCGATGTCGTCTTCATCGAACTCCCCCGGTCCCGAAAGGTACCCGTAGGCGATCGCACTCTGCTGCCCGTGGACCGAGAGCGGTGCGACGAGGACCGACTGGACTCCGAGCTGACCGGCGAGCCCCTCAGTCAGTATCGGGCAGTCTTCTCGCATCAACACCACCGGGCGGCTCAGCTGTGTCGCCTCCGCCGCACCTGGTAGCTGCTCGTCGGTGAACGACTGGCCTTTCAGATGTTCGGGCAGGCCGAACGTCTCCTCGATCCGCCAGGCCCCGTCAGTCGTACACAGTGCGATCGTTACGAACTCACATTCGGTCGCGGCAGCCAGCTCGGGAACGATCTGCGCGAGGATCCAGGCGAAGTCGAGATTCGAGTGGATGATGCTGTTGAGGTGGTTGATCGCGGCGCTGAAGGTCTCCTGACGCGCGGTCCGGGTCACGTCGAGGAGCGAGAACGCGAAGCCCTTCAGCCCGCCTCCGCGGTCCTTGACCGGGGTCAGGCGCCAGTCCCAGTACGTGACACCGCGCCACGGCTGATCAGAGTACTCGAAGGGCTTCGCGCGATACTCGACGGGTTCACCCGTTGCCCGCGCCTGTTCGAAGATCGCCTCGTTCTCGGGATCAGGGAAGAGGTCGAAGTGGTTCTTGCCGATGAGGTCGGCATGAGAGTGCCCCGAGCCGAGCGTGTAGGCGGCGTTCACGGCGACGAAGTTGAACTCCGGGTCGAGGTAGGCGAGGCACGTGTCGGTGTTCTCCATGATCGCCTGGAGCACGCCCCGCTCGGTCGTCAGCTCCTCGGCCAGGAC
>SLCP01000060.1 GCA_007125735.1 Coriobacteriia bacterium
CAGCAGCGCTCATAGCGCCGCCTTCAGGATCCATCCGCATGTCGAGTGGCGCATCTTCGTGATACGAGAAGCCGCGCTCGGCCCGATCGAGTTGCGGGGAGGATACCCCGAGGTCGAAGAGGAACCCGTCGGCATACGCGATGCCCGCGTCTGCGAGCACGGCGTCGAGATCGCCGAAGTTCCCCTTTTTGAGGATTATCGTGGTGCTTTGCCGGCCGAGGCGGAGTGTGGCTGCTGCTGCGTCTAATGCTGCGTCGTCTTGGTCGATTCCCACCAGCGTACCGGTGGGTGCGATCGAATCTACTATCCGCTTCGCGTGTCCTGCCCCGCCTAAGGTACAGTCGACGATGGTCGAACCGGGGTGCAACGATAGGTGCTTCGTGACCTCGGCCGGCAAAACTGGGGTGTGCCGATATTCCATTCTCAAGGCCTTACAGCAAGCCGAGTGAAGAGAGCTCCTCGGCATCGTGCTCGATGTTCTCGGCGGTCTCGCCGTTGTACGCGGCCCACTTCTCGGCATCCCAGATCTCGATGCGATCGCCGTTGCCGGTGATGGAGACGTCCTTGCCGAGGCCCGCGTGCTCGATGAGGACCGGCGGCAGTTTGACGCGACCGGCCGAATCGAGCTCGGTCTCGGCCGCGCCCGAGGTGAAGAAGCGGCGGAGCTTGCGGTATTGCGAGTTGAAGTCGTCGCGGCTCATGAGCCGATCGATGAACTCGCGGTACTTCTCCGCCGGATAGACGTAGAGACAGCCCTCGAAACCTTTGGCGACCACGAGCTTGCCCGTCATCTCGCCCCGGAACTTGGCGGGCAGCGAAACACGACCTTTGGCGTCCAGCGTGTGCTGATAATCGCCGAGGAACATCGGTCGCATACCCTCCCCCCCGCCTCATCGCGGTCGTCCCGCGGGAACCCTCTGCCCCCACGTGTGGTCTCTCACGTGTCACACTCTATGACACTTCATCCCACATTTCAATACTTTTGTGGGAATTCAACCCACTTCTTCCCCCAGCGGGGTCGGTACATCCCACCCAAGCCCCCTTGTGCGCACAGATGAGACCGCTGGGCGCACGTCGCAGCGAAGGTCCGCGCGCACATCATGTGCGCGTGAACCGAGCGGAACCGCGGTGCGTCCTAGTGATGTGCGACGGGTGAGCAACCCGGTTGACAGCGGAACAGAGACCAGCCGTCGAGCGGCGTCGGGACGGCACGGAACGGTTGGGGCGCTGGTTGCCTGCGCTCTTACGTGCGGGTAGAATCGCCTGTGTACCCAGAAGGGTGATACGGAGGTGACCACTCCCCTATGACCGCGAACGTAGCTGCCTCGATATTCAACGTGCTGGTGCTTGCGTTCTTCGTCGTCGTCGCGCTCGGTGTAGCGCTCGGTGCGTATGCCGCGACGCAGATGAAGAAGCTGGAGGAGAAGGTTCAGAAGTAGCTCCTCCTATCCGCGACCAATCCGAACGCCCTCCCGCGCACCTGAGGTGTCGAGGGCGTTCGTGCGTGTCAGGCACCGATGCCCGTGGTGATTGGAGGCGCACGATGTCCGAGTCAACAGGTGGCACAGACCGCATCCGCTCGGTAGGCCGCGTTCTCGTTCTCGTACTGCTCGCTGGGCTCGTAGCGGTGAGCACTACCGGGTGCGGCACGTTTGTCGGGACCGATGTCTCCGATACCAGGGACCTTCCCGGTGAGATCGCGATCGAGCCGATGTACGGCGACGACGCCATGGTTGCCGAGCGCGGGATCGAGCCCGACATCGGCATCCCCGTGCCCCCTCCCATCGACGGCGCGGGTCCGGACGCATCGACGGTTCCGCCCCACGAGCGCTACATCATCCGCACGCTCGGTATCCGCCTGCAGGTTGAGGAGGTCGAGCCGGCCGTCGAGAGCGTACGGGACGCGGTCGAAGCTGCCGGGGGTTCCGTCACCGCCGTGCAGGTCTCGTCTGACGAATCCCCCATATACCGCTATGAGGCCGGCGGGACGTTCGCTGATGGCACTCCTCTCAAGGGGTACATCACCGCGCGGATCCCGCCCGCGGAACTCGACACGTTCGTCGACGCCGTCGCCGACCTCGGCACCGTGCTCAGGCAAGCTGAGGACGAGAGCGATGTCACGCAAGAGCACGTCGACATCTCCGCGCGTCTAGACAATCTCCGTGTGCAAGAAGAGCGGCTTCGCGAGCTCTTCGACCGGGGTGAAGAGATCGAGGACCTGCTCGCGGTCGAACGGGAGCTTGCCCGCGTGAGAGGCGACATCGAGTCGTTCGAAGCGCGGCTCGCGTTCATCGAGCGGCAAGCGGCGATGGCGACCGTGACCGTCGAACTGGTCGGACGACAGCCCGTCGTCGCACCGGCCGGCGAGGACTGGGGATTCTACTCGGCGATCCGCACCGGCATCCGCGGCCTCGTCCACACCATCAACGGCATCGTCATCTTCACGCTGAGCGCGTTGCCGCTCATCGTCATCGCGCTGGTGGCGTGGCTCGTGATCCGTGCGATCCTACGCGCGAGACGCTCTCGTCGCGAACGCGGAGCCACAGCCCCACCCGCGGATCACGGCACCGGAGGATGATCGCGACATGATCCGTCCCAACATCAGATTGCCGCTATGGGCGGCGGTCGCACTGCCGGCCGCTGCCTACGTGGTCCGCTCACTCATCCAGGGAAGCTTCGCCCTCGAACTCCCGCTCGACCTGGTGGCATACGGACTACTCGCGTTCGTCATCATCGCCGTGGGCATCGGGCGAGCGCGCCTTGCGCACGAGATCGAGGACGAGCGAGCCTACGAAGTGGACGGCGACGACGAGCGAGCCGACGATGAGCGGGAGCACGACGACGTCGGTGACGATGTCGGGTGAGTCGAGACCGAGCACGCCGGACCCGGCGACGGTGAGCCAGCCGCCCGCCGCAACGCCGAGGGCGACCCCGACACCCCACGTCAGCGCCCAGAATAGCCGTCTCCCCGTCGACCGCGCGACTCCCATGCTCCCCTACCCCTTCACGTACGGCTTGCCGATGGCCGCCGGAGCGACGGCCCGGCCTACCACGCCGGCGAGCACGATGACGGTCAGCACGTAGGGCACCATGAGGAAGAACTGCGAAGGAACACGGATGACCTCACGGAACAGCTGCAGCTTGATCTGGAGCGCGTCGGCGAAGCCGAAGAGCAGTGAGGCGCCGTAGGAGCCACCCGGAGTCCAGCGGCCGAAGATGTTGGCGGCGAGCGCGATGAACCCGCGCGCATTCGTCATGCCCTCGGTGAACGACCCCACCTGCTCGAGCGTGAGGTTCGCGCCCGCGAGTCCCGCGAGCGCACCGCTCGTCAGCACCGCGCTGTAGCGCCCGCGCACCACGCTGATGCCCACGGTGTCCGCCGCTCGCGGATGCTCGCCAAGGGCGCGCAGGCGCAGCCCCCAGCGGGTGTTGAACAACGCCCAGTGCCCGCCGATCGCAAGGATGATCGCCAGGTACACGAGCGGCGTGTGGCTGAGTGCCACGAGGTCGATCCAACGCCACACCGTCCCGAGCATGCCCTCTGTCGGACCGTTGATGCTGAATACCGGGCGCAGGCGCGCGACCGAGTCGGTGGTGCCCGGATGACCGAAGATGACCTCCATGAGGAAGCCCGTCAGGCCGGTTGCGAGGATGTTGATAGCGGTACCCGAAACGACCTGATCGGTACGCAGAGTGACCGACGCGAACGCGTGGACGAGCGCTAGCGACATGCCGGCGACGAGTGCCGTCAACACGCCGAACCATGCGCTTCCCGTGAACATCGCGCCAATGACCCCCATGAATGCCCCGAAGAGCATCATGCCTTCGAGCGCGATGTTGACGACACCCGAGCGCTCGCAGATGGTGCCGCCGATCGCAGCGAGCGCGAGCGGGGTCGCCATACGGATCGCCGAGGCGAACAGGTCGGGAGCAAGGATGTCAGCTAGCATGCTCCACCCCCACTCGCCGGGTACGGCCGATGATCCACCGCGCGAGTTGCTCGGCGGCGACGAACAAGATGATGAGCGCCTGGATGATGAAGATGACCTTAGTCGGGACGAAGGCCTCGAGTTGCATGGTTCCGGCACCAGCCGAGAGCGCGCCGAACAGTATCGCCGCAGCGATCACGCCGAGCGGATTGTTCTTCGCGAGCAGAGCGACCGCGATCCCCGTGAAGCCGAAACCGGCCGAGAACTGGTCGTGGAGCCGGTAGTGGACCCCCATCACCTCGGTCACGCCCGCGAGGCCGGCGAGTGCGCCGGAGATACACAGCGCTTTGATGGTGGTCGAGGGGACCGATATGCCACCGGTCTCGGAGGCCCACGGATTGAGTCCGACGGCACGTGCCTCGTATCCGAGTGTCGTGTACTTGAGCACCCACCACAGAAGCATGGCGACGAGCACGCCGATCACGAATCCGAGATGGACGCGCGAGACCGCAAGGAACCCGAACAGATCGTGCATGCGTGGCAACGTCGACTCGGGCGGTAACTGTGAGGTCTGCGGTATCTGTCCCGGCGCCTTCAACGGTCCGGTCACGAGCCACGACACGATGTAGCGGCCGATATAGGTGAACATCATCGTCGTGATGACCTCGTGCGCGCCCACCTTCGCTTTGAGGAGCGCCGGCACGAACGCCCATGCGGCGCCGATCGCCGCTCCTGCAAGCAGCATCATCACGATGTTGAACGGCTGCGGGAGTCCCGCTAGCACGATGCCGAGCCACGCGGCCGACAGACCGCCGAGGAACAGCTGGCCCTCGGCCCCGATGTTGAACAGTCCTGCACGGAATCCGTACGCGACAGCGAGCCCGGTGAACATGAGCGGCGTCGCACGCAGAAGCGTCTCGCCGATCTGACGTCCGCCCCCGAACGCCCCCTTCAGCATCGCCGGGAACGCGACGAGCGGATCGTAGCCGGCGACCAACATGATCACCGAACCAATGCCCATCGCAAGCATGACCGAGACCACCGGTACCGCGAGTTCGCGCAGGAGGTGCGCGATCTTCTGGCCACGCGTTGCGACGCTGGGCTCAGCCATCGACCGCACCACCCTCCACCGTCGCCTCGGCGAACTTAGCTCCTCCCCCGCCCGTCATGAAGTAGCCGAGTTCCTCGTCGCTTGCCTCTCCCGCCTCGAACTCGCGTACGATCCGTCCCTCGAACATCACGAGGATCCGGTCGGCGAGCGACTGGACCTCCTCGAGCTCGAGACTGATGAGCAACACCGCCTTACCGGAATCGCGCTCCGCCAGTATCTGTGAGTGCACGAACTCGATAGCTCCGACATCGAGCCCCCGTGTCGGCTGCGCGGCCACGAGGAGATCGGGGTCCCTGCCGAGCTCTCGAGCGAGCACGACCTTCTGCTGGTTTCCACCGGAGAGCGCTTCTGCCTTCACGCGCTCGCTCGGCGTGCGCACGTCGTAGTCGGCGATGCGCTTCTTGCTGACCTCGGAGATCACGTTATAGTCGAACACCCCCCGCTTCGAGTAGGGGGCTAGGCGGTGGTCGCCGAGGATCATGTTCTCCATGAGGTTGAATTCGAGTACGAGGCCACGTCGGTGACGGTCCTCGGGTACGTGAGAGACACCGGTCTCTATCGCTTCGCGTGCGGTTCCGTGGGTGATGTCCTTGCCCTTCAGCGCGATCGTTCCTGCGGCGGGCCTGCGCAATCCAGTGATCGCCTCGACGAGTTCTGCCTGGCCGTTACCGCTGACGCCCGCTATGGCGACGATCTCGCCCGCGCACACGCTGAAGGACACCCCCTTGACGGCCTCGAGTCTGCGTTCGTCGAGCACGCTCAAGTCGTTCACCTCGAGCACCGTGTCTCCACACCGTGAAGGCTTCTTCTCCACGCGGAAGACGACATCCCTGCCGACCATCATCCGCGCGAGGCCGGCCATGTCGGTGTCCGCCGGACGGGTCTCGCCCACCACGGCACCATCTCGCATGACGACCACGCGATCGGCGATCGACATGACCTCCTCGAGCTTATGCGTGATGAAGACGACGGACAGGCCATCGGCCACGAGCGACCGTACCACCGAGAACAGTTCTCGCACCTCTTGAGGCGTGAGAACCGCGGTGGGCTCGTCGAGGATGAGCACCCGTGCGTCGCGGTGGAGCGCCTTGAGGATCTCGGCCCGCTGCTGCATGCCCACAGCCAAGTCCCGCACCACCGCGTCCGGATCGATCTTCAAGCCGTATTGTGACGAGAGTTCGCGCACGCTTGCCCGAGCTGCGGGAAAGTCGATCGCTCCGAGTCGCGTGGGCTCGGCACCAAGTACGATGTTCTCGGTTACGGTCAGCGGGTTCACGAGCATGAAGTGCTGGTGCACCATTCCGATGCCGAGGTCTATGGCATGCCGGGGCGAGCGGATGTTGACCTCTTCGCCGTCGACGAGGATCGATCCCTCATCGGGAGTGAGCAGGCCGTAGACCATGTTGACGAGCGTACTCTTGCCGGCCCCGTTCTCGCCGAGCAACGCGACGATCTCGCCGCTGTGGAGAGAAAGCGAGACCTCGTCGTTGGCAAGCACGCCAGGGAAACGCTTCGTCAGTCCCCGCATTTCGATGATCGGTGACGCCATCATCCCTCCCAGCCGCAGACCGCCGGAGCCGCGCCCGCAACAGGGGCGACCGGCACTCGGCCGATCGCCCCATTGCAGATGATGTCACTCACTGCAGTGATGCCTTACAGTTCATCCCTGGTCTCCGGAACGACGACCGTTCCGTCAAGGACTCCCTGGCGCGCCTCCTCGATCGCGTCCCTCATCTCCTGAGTGACGGCGTCATCGAAGTCGTGGAACGGCGCGAGACCCACGCCGTCCTCGGCGAGTCCGAACACGCGGTTCTGTCCGCCGACGAACGTGCCCTCGACGGCCGACTTGATCGTCTCGAACACCGCGACGTCGAGGCGCTTGATCGCCGACGTCAACATGACGTCACCGGAGCCCTCGACCGTGAGGTACTGGTCGACATCGACGCCGATGAAGAGGGCACCGCGCTCCTGGGCAGCCGTGATCGACCCGAGGCCGGAGAGGCCCGCGACACCGAACACGACGTCAGCACCCTGGTCGATGGCGGAGAGGGCGAGCTCCCTACCCCTGGCCTGGTCGTCGAAACTGCCGGCGTAGAGGACGAGGATCTCAACGTCGGGATTGACCGACTTCGCACCCGCGATGAATCCCACTTCGAACCGCTCGACCGGCGGGATGTCCATACCGCCGATGAACGCGATCGTGTTCTGATCGTTGACGCGCTCGTCGAAGTCCTGGTCGAGCGTCACGAGGCCCGCGAGCACGCCGGCCAGATAGGCAGCCTCATGCTCCTTGAAGAGCAGGCCGACCTCGTTGGGGCCGGGGTCCTCGAGGAACTGGTCGATTCCGCCGAACACGATGTCCGGGTACTCCGGCGCCTTGGCCGCAGTGGTGTCCGTCATCAGGAAGCCGACCGTGAAGATCACGTCGAACCCGGCGGCAGCAAGCTGATCGATGTTGGGCTCGTAGTCCGCGATCTCGTTGGACTCGAGCGCCCTGATCTCGATGCCGAGCTCGCGCTCGGCCCACAGCAAGCCTTCATACGTACCGTCGTTGAAGGTCCTGTCGCCCAGGCCGCCGACGTCGGTCACCATCGCTGCCCTGAAGTCGATCGTGGGGACCTCGACTTCGTCGGTGTCCGGCTCGTCCGGCTCGTCCGGCTGAGCGCACCCGACCGCCATCGCTGCCACAAGAGCGAACACGAGCAGAAGCGCTAGTACCTGCTTGAACCGTGATTCCACGCGCATGTCCCTCCTCCGTGCACTGTGGGAACGAAATACCGCCTGCCATACATCACCGTACCAGATTCTTCCCTTGTTACCGCGCGATTAGACCCGACGTCATCGAGGCATGATACCTGCCGGTGACGACACGTATTCCGTGTCAGCGTATCCTCGCCCGGGGATGGGTCGAAAGATACTCCTCCCGCATGTGCGCTATATCCACATGCGTGTATACCTGGGTGGTCGAGATGTCCGCGTGTCCGAGGAGCTCTTGCAACGCGCGCAGGTCCGCGCCGCCCTCGAGCATGTGGGTCGCGAACGAGTGACGCAACGTATGCGGGTGCAATTCGAGCCCCACCGCACTCCCGTAACGGCGCACGATGCCAAAGACTGCTTGCCGCGAGAGCCGCCCTCCTCGCACGTTCACGAACACGGCGCTCGGGTCGGTGCGCAGTGTGGACTTCCTCGGCCTCAGGTGTCCTCGGCCGTGAACGAGGTAGTCGTCGAGCGCTCGTGCCGCATCGCCGGCGAGCGGGACGAACCGCTGTTTGTCGCCCTTGCCGCGCACCCTCATGACGCCGCGCTCGCCATCGACGTCGCCCAGATCGAGACCGGTCAGTTCGCTGACGCGCACGCCGCACCCGTAGAGCACCTCGAGAACGGCACGGTCACGCAAGCCCGCCGGTGTCTCCGGAAAGGGTTGCGAAAGCAAGCGGTCGACGTCGTCGATACTCAGGTGCTCGGGGAGCCGGGAGGGCACTTTGGGCAGGGGGACCCGAGCGGCAGGTTGCTCGACGGCGAGCCCCTCACGCACGAGAAAGCGGTGGAGGCTCCGCACGCACGCCAGTGACCGCTCGACGCTCGAGGGAGCGAGCCCGCGCTCGCGCTGGGCAGCAACGAACGCCACCACGTCTTCCTTCGACGCGTTCGCCGGGTCATCCACGCCACGGTCGGAGAGTACGGCCGCGTAGCGCTCGAGGTCCCTGCGGTAGGCGGCAAGCGTGTTACGCGAGGATCCGCGCTCCACCGCGAGGTGCGACAGGAACTCCTCGGCAGATCGATGAATGGGTGCTCGGCTCATGTGCCGATGATACCCCCGACGCTCTGGCTCGTCAGACCGAGGGGTATCCGATGATCTCCTCGAGGGGGGTGTAGACCAGTCCGTGCGCCTCGGCGACCGGCTTGTACGTGATCGCGCCCTCGAGGGCGTTCACGCCTTTGGCGAGCGCCGGGTCGTCGAGCACCGCCCGCTTCCAGCCTTTGTCCGCGATCGCGAGTCCGTAGCGCAGGGTGGCGTTGGTGAGCGCCTTGGTCGAGGTGACCGGAACGGCACCCGGCATGTTCGCCACACCGTAGTGGAGAACGTCGTCGACCACGAACGTAGGATCGGCGTGGGTTGTGGGGTGCGTCGTCTCGATGCAGCCGCCTTGGTCGACCGAGACATCGACCACGACCGCGCCCTTCTTCATCATCGAGAGCATGTCTCGCGTGACGAGCCACGGCGTCTTGGCCCCTGGCAGTAGGACGGCGCCGATGACGAGGTCGGCATCGTGGATCATGTCCTCGATGTTGTGACGGTTCGAGTACAAGGTCCTGATCGTATTGCCCCAGACATCTTCGATGTAGCGCAGACGATCGATGTTGACATCCACGACGGTCACGTGCGCGCCCATACCCTTGGCCACGTACGCCGCGTTGAAGCCTACGACGCCCGCACCGAGCACGAGCACGTTGGCGGGAAGCACGCCGGCGACCCCACCCATCAGAACGCCACGACCGCCGTTGGGCCTCTGCAGGTACGCCGCACCGACCTGGGCGGCCATGCGGCCGGCTACCTCGGACATCGGCGCAAGCAGCGGGAGGAACCGGTTGGGAAGCTCCACGGTCTCGTAGGCGATGCATACGGCACCGGATGCGACGAGTCCCTCGGTCTGCGGGAGATCGGGTGCAAGGTGGAGAAAGGTGTAGAGGATCTGACCGGGTCGCAGCATCTCGATCTCGTTCGCCTGAGGCTCCTTGACCTTGATGATCATCTCAGCGCGGGCGAAGACCTCACCGGGCGTGTCGACCATCTCGGCGCCTGCCGCGGCGAACCGCTCGTCGGCGAAGGACGAGCCCTCACCCGCACCCTTCTCGACGAGCACGTGATGGCCGTGTGCCACGAACTCGGCGACACCACCGGGGGTCATGCCGACACGGAACTCGTTGTTCTTGATCTCTGCCGGGATGCCGATGATCACTGTTCGCTTCCTTTCGAGACACGCGCGCCGAATACGATGCGCGTTCGAGGAGAGGGGTCGAGCGAAAGTCGTGCGCGGGAACGCCGTGCATAGTGTAGCGCACTGGATGCATCATCGGAACGTGCCGACGCAGATCGCGTCAGCTCACTCCGGATGCCCCGAGACCCGCCCGATCACCGCGCGCACGAGTGCCGTGAGAGTCTCGAGATCGTCGACTGCGATGCGCTCGTCGACCGAGTGGATGTTCTCCATCCCGCACGAGAGGACGAGTGTGGGCGTGCCGGCTGATGCGAAGATGCTTGCGTCGCTCCCGCCTCCGGTCGCAAAGAGGCGCGGCTCGATGCCGACGTCAGCACACGCGGCACTCACGGCGCCGATGGCCGGAGCATCGGCGGCGACTTCGAACGCCCCGTACTCCCGCGTCCACACGGACTCGACGCGCCCGCCGTGCGCCGCGGCCGCGGCGCTCATCAGCGCGTCCATCTCGGCTCTCACCGACTCGACGCTCTCGTCGTCGAGAGAGCGGCACTCGCCGGTCACCGTGACCGCCGCCGGGACCACGTTCGTCGCGGTCCCACCCGCGATCGTGCCGACGTTGGCGGTAGTGCGCGCGTCGAGGCGACCCAGCCTCATCGCGGTGATGGCCTCGGCAGCCATGACGAGTGCCGATATCCCCTTCTCGGGGGCCGCACCGGCATGCGCTGCCACCCCGGTGAACGTGGCAGTGAACGTGTAGTGCGTCGGGGCGCCCACGACGATGCCTCCTGGAGGACCGTCGGCATCGAGGACGATGCAAAGATCGCCCTCCACCTCGGCGAGGTCGAGCGCCTTGGCTCCCGCAAGCCCCACCTCTTCGCACACGGTGAGCACCACCCGGACGGGGCCGCGGCGTACGCCGTCCTCGATCGCTCGCTGAACGCCTTCGAGGATCGCCGCGATGCCCGCCTTGTCGTCGGCACCAAGCACCGTCTCCCCCGCCGAGGAGATGTACCCGCCGGCAACGAGGGGCTCGACACCCTCACACGGCTGCACGCAGTCGAGGTGGGCCGAGAGCACGAGCGATGGCGCGTCGGGATCGAGGGGCGGGAGGTCGGCGATCAGATTGCCGGTATTCGAGCCGGTGACGCCTGCCGCGGTGTCGGTCCGCACGTCGAAACCGAGGTCCTCGAGATGCGCCGCGCAGTATCCAGCGAGCTCTGCTTCGCGCCGTGACGGGCTGTCGATACGAGCGAGCGCCACGAACGTCGCGACGAGGCGCTCGGTCGACATCGCGTCAGCCTCGCGACCCGCGCTTGTGCGCCACCGCCGCGCCGATGAAGTCACGGAAGAGCGGCGCGGGCCTGGTGGGGCGGCTCTTGAACTCAGGATGGCCCTGGTTGCCGAGGTACCACGGGTGATCGGGGATCTCGATCATCTCGACGAGGCGCTCGTCCGGGCTGAGCCCGCTTATCACGAGGCCTGCGTCCACGAGCCGGTCACGGTACGCGTTGTTGACCTCGTAGCGGTGACGGTGTCGCTCGTAGATGACCTCCTCGCCGTACGCCTCCTGGCCTTTGGTGCCCGGCGTGAGCTTGCACGGGTAGGCCCCGAGGCGCATCGTGCCACCCATCTCGTCGACGTCGTGCTGTTCGTGCATCAGATCGATGACCGGATGCTCGGTCACCGGGTCGAACTCGGCGGAGTTCGCGCCTTCGAGGCCGGCGACGTGACGCGCGAACTCGACGACGGCGACTTGCATCCCGAGACAGATACCCAGGTAGGGCATATCGTTCTCGCGGGCGTAGCACGCAGCGCGCACCTTTCCCTCGATGCCGCGGATACCGAACCCGCCCGGCACGAGGATGCCGTTCATCTCCGAGAGTATCTGGTCGACCTCCTCCGGCGTGAGACTTTCCGCGTCGACCCAGTGCACGTTCACCTTGTGGTCGTGGAAGATGCCGGCGTGGTCGAGGGCCTCGGTCACCGAGAGGTACGCGTCGGGCAGTTGCACGTACTTGCCGACGAGTGCGATGTCGACGCTGTCGGCGAGCGAGGAGGAGTGGGCCACGAACCGCTCCCACTCGGCCATGTCGGGCACGCCGCACTCCAGACCGAGCCGCTCGATGACCATCTCGTCGAGCGCCTGTTCGCGCAAGCGGAGCGGCACCTCGTAGATCGAGCGCGCGTCCTGTGCACTCACGACCGCCTTGGGCTCGACGTCGCAGAAGAGTGCGATCTTGCGCCGGATGCCCGCGTCGATGGGACGGTCCGAGCGGCAGACGATGAAATCGGGCTGGATACCGATGGAGCGCAACTCCTTGACGGAATGCTGCGTGGGCTTGGTCTTGAGCTCGGAGCTCGCGGCGATGTAGGGCACGAGGGTCACGTGGATGTAGCAGACATTGCTCGGACCCACGTCCTTGCGCAACTGGCGGATCGCCTCGAGGAACGGGAGTGACTCGATGTCGCCTACCGTGCCGCCCACCTCGGTGATGATGACGTCGGGGGCGGTCTGCTCGGCGAGGCGCATGATGCGCCCCTTGATCTCGTTCGTGACGTGCGGGATGACCTGGACCGTACCGCCGAGGAAGTCGCCGCGCCGCTCCTTGTTGACAACCGTCTGGTACACCGATCCGGCCGTCACGTTGCTCTCGCGCGCGAGCGACTCGTCGATGAAGCGCTCGTAGTGACCCAGATCGAGGTCGGTCTCGCCGCCGTCATCGGTCACGAACACCTCGCCGTGCTGGAACGGACTCATCGTGCCGGGATCGACGTTGAGGTACGGGTCGAGCTTCTGGATGGTGACCTTGAGGCCGCGAGACTTCAGGAGCCTGCCGAGGGATGCCGCGGTGATCCCCTTGCCGAGCGAGCTCACCACTCCACCGGTCACGAAGATGTGCTTCGCCATATGAACCTGTCAGCCTCCGTCCGCCTCGACCCTCGCTCACGTCCCTCAGCCATTCTAACCGTGCGGACCGACATGCGCAGGGCGAGTTTCGACCGAATCGCGCGAGACGCGCCCATCGCCCCCGAACCGATACAATAGCGCCTGGAAGACCGAGGGGACCGTTCCCGCGACGAGCACTGAGGAGACCGCCATCTCTACGCCCGGCGTAGCCCGATCGACCGCCATCATGTCGTTCTCGACCGCGCTCTCGCGCGTCACGGGGTTCGTCCGCACGTGGGCGACGGCGTACGCGCTCGGCGTGACCGCGCTTGCCGCGTCCTACGGCGTAGCCAACAACATCCCCAACATGATCTTCGAGCTCGTCGCCGGCGGCGTCATCACGTCGCTCTTCATCCCGATCTTCCTCGAGCGGCTCCAGCGCGACGGCGCGGACGACGCGTGGCGCTATGCATCGTCGCTCTTCAACCTGACCGTGCTCGTGTTGGGCACGGTCTCGATACTCGGCATCGTCTTCGCCGAGCAGGTCGTACGCACCCAGACGTTCCGTATCTCGGTGGAAGAGGCCCAGCTCGCCACCGCCTTCTTCCGCTTCTTCTCGATACAGATCGTCGCCTACGGCGCGGGAGCCGTGATCAGCGGACTTCTCAACGCGCAGCGCAGGTTCTTGTGGCCCGCGCTCGGGCCCGTCTTCAACAACCTCGTGGTGATCGTGACGTTGCTCGGCGTCTACGTCCCGCTCTATCCACGCGACCCGGACCTCGCCTTCGTGCTGCTTGCGATAGGGACGAGTCTCGGTGTCTTCGTCATGTTCGGCGTACAGATACCGAGTCTCATACGCAGCGGCGTGCGCTACGTCCCCACGATCGACCTCTCGCATCCGGCGATGCGCGTGATGGGACGCATGGCGGTGCCCACCGTGATCTACGTCGTCACCAACATCGTCGCGGTGTCCTTCCGCAACGCCTTCGCCTTCGAGGTGTCTCCCGCCGGACCGGCAACGCTCATGTACGCATGGATGTTCTACCAGCTCCCCTACGGCATCTTCGCGGTCGCGCTTGCTACAGCGATCTTCACCGAGCTCTCCGAGAGCGCCGGACGCGACGACTGGGAGCGCTTCACCGCGCGCTTCCGCGGAGGCCTGCGTGCGACGGCACTCATCATCATCCCGATGGCGTCGCTCCTCATCGCGCTGGCGACCCCGCTCATCACCCTCTACCGAGCGGGGCGCTTCACCGCCGATGACATCCCGGTCGTGGCTGAGGTGCTCGTGTGGTGGGCGGCGGGCCTCTTCTTCTTCGCGAGCTTCATGTTCGTGCTGAAGACGTTCTACTCGCTCAAGGACACGGCGACTCCCGCGGTGGTGAACCTCGGCCTGACCGTGATCCAGATCGCGCTCTACGCTACGCTGACCACGGGAATCGCGGGGTGGGCCGGACTCGGACTCAAGGGCATCCCTATCGCCGACGGGATCTTCTTCTTCCTGAGCGTGATAGTCCTCGGTGCCATACTCAGCCGCAGGATCGGCGGGTTCGACGCCGGAGGCATCGTGTGGCTCGTCGTAAGGGTCGCGGTCGCCTCGCTCGTCGGTGCCGCGGCCGCTCTCGGCATCTCGACGTTCGTGCCGAACCCTGAAAGCCTGCCACTGGTCGCCGTTGCGACCGTCATCGCAGCGGGACTCGCCGGTCTCGTCGTCACCTACGCCACCGCGTGGGCGTTCCGGGTGTCCGAGGTTCCCGCAGCGCTCAGCGTCGTACGCCGCACGCTCGCACGGCGCTCCTGATCACTCCTGTCCCCGACCAGCCTGGCCGAGGAGTTCCGCCGCATGCGCGCGCGACGTCTCAGTGTCCTCGCCGGCGAGCATCCGCGCCACCTCGGCGACACGCTCTGCGTCCTTCACCGGCTCGACGCGCGTGACGGTCCGGCCGTCAACGGCCTCCTTGCGCACGACGAGATGGTGGTCCGCGTATGCCGCGACCTGCGCGAGGTGCGTGACGACGAGCACCTGGTGATCGCTGGCGAGCCCCGCGAGCCGCGTGCCGACCGCGAGCGCGGTTGCACCCCCTATGCCCGCATCGACCTCATCGAAGACGAGCACGGGCACGTCGTCAGCGGAGCCGAGCACGCCCTTGAGGGCGAGCATCACGCGCGAGAGCTCACCGCCCGAGGCGATCTTGGCGAGCGGACGTGCACGCTCCCCCGCTCCCGGTGCGAACAGGAACTCGACGCGCTCGGGCCCGTCAGAGCCCCACGACCCGAACGGGACCTCTTCGAACGCCACCTCGAACCGGGCGCCGTCCATGTGGAGGTCGCTGACGGCGGCGGCGAGATCGGTCTCGAACGCATCGACGTACTCGCGCCGCACCGCGCGTACGCGCTCGGCCGCAGCCACGAGAGCTGCCCGTGCATCGTCCACCCGTGTGCGTGCCTCGGCGAGTTCCGCATCGCTCGACTCGAGCTCGCCGAGTTGTTCGCGGGCGTTCACGCCCGTCTCGATCACGTCTGCGAGCGTGGGGCCGTACTTCTTCGCGAGACCCGCGAGTACGCTGAGTCGAGCCTGCACCTCATCGAGCACGGCGGGATCGTGCTCGATCCCCTCGGCATACGCACGCAACTCCGCCCCGACGTCGTCACACTCGGCGAGAAGCGTGCTTACCCGGGTGACGTGCGCGTCGAGCGCTGGATCGAGCCCCGAGACCCGCTCGAGTGCGGCGAGTGCGGCGGTCAGCGCGTCGGACGCGCCCTGCTCGCCCTTCAGGGAGTCGTATCCGGCAGCACACGCCGCGGTGAGCTTGTCGGCATGCACGAGGCTGGGCGCGCGCGCCTCGAGCTCGGCGTCCTCCCCCTCTCGCACCCCTGCGGCCTCGATCTCGCTCGCGACGAAGGTAAGGTAGTCGGCGGTCTTGGCGGTCTCCGCGATGCGCGCTTCGAGCTCGGCGAACGCAGCCGACGCCGCGCGGAACGCTTCCCGCGCCTCCCGGTACGATGCGAGAGCGTCGAGCGCCTCGGCCCCCGCGTACCGGTCAAGGTAGGCTGCGTGACGAGACGGCTGGAGCAGCGCCTGGTGTTCGTGTTGTCCGTGGAGATCGACGAGCGGGCCGAGGACCTCGGCGAGCGAACCCACGGTCGCCATCGAACCGTCGAGCGCGCACCGCGACCGCCCGTCCGCACCGAGGCGGCGGCGCGCGACGATCTCGAAGTCATCGACGGCGAAGCGCCCCTCGACGACCGCCCCGTCAGCGCCGGTGCGCACCATACCCGAGTCCGCGCGCTCCCCGACCAGCAGCTTCAGCGCGCCCACAAGCGCCGTCTTACCCGCGCCCGTCTCGCCGGTGAGCACGGTCATGCCCGGGCCGAACTCGATCCAGACGTCCTCGATGAGCGCGAGGTCAGCAACGTGGAGCTCCTCGAGCATCACTGCCCCCGCAAGAACTCGTCGCGCGCGACCTCGTAGAAGTCGCGGCCGTCGAGCTTCACGAGGAGCACGTCGTGCTCGCCGCGCACCACCGAGATCGACTCGACGTCCCGTCGGCACGGAGCAAGCGCTCCGTCGACCGAGACGAGCGCATCTCGGCGCGCGGCGTTGGGCAGCACGAGATCGACCCTGTCCGAGGAGCCGACCACGATCGTACGCGTGGCAAGCGTGTGGGGCGCGACCGGCACGACGAGCGCACACGCGACATCGGGCGCGACGATGGGGCCGCCGGCCGAGAGCGCGTACGCGGTCGAGCCCGTGGGCGTCGCCACGACCACCCCGTCGCACCGCATGCGCTGCAGGACCGTCCCGTTCACCGCGAGTTCGAGATCGATCACGCGCATCGTGGTTCCTCGGCCCACGTGTACCTCGTTGAGCGCCCGGTAGCGGCCGACCTCACGACCGTCCATCCGCACCGTCGCCTCGAGCGTCGACCGGCGCTCGATCCGGCCCTCGCCGGCGAGAGCGGCCTCGACCGACTCGCGCAGGGATTCCGCGCGCGCGCCCGACATGAAGCCGAGACGGCCGAGGTTCACGCCGAGCACCGGCGCCTCGATCCTGCCGAGCGTATGGACCGCCTTGAGTATCGTGCCGTCGCCGCCGAGCGCCACCGTGAGCGCAGGCTCTCCCACCGCCGACGGAGCGACCGCGTGCACGGCAAGCTCACACATCTCGGCGTCATCGGTGACGAGGACGGGCTCCATACCCGCGCCCGACAGCCACGTCGCAAGCTCGGCCGCGGCCGCGATCGCGACCGGATTAGCCGTGTTCGGTACCAGTAGCACCCTCATCGGTCATACTCCCAACGCCGCATGGGCCGTCGCGACGACGTGTTCCGGGTCCACTGCGACCGCCTCACCGCCGCGCGACGCCCACAGCCAGAACTCGATGTTACCGTGCGGGCCCTTCAGTGGCGACCACGTGAGACCACGAACCGCCAGACCGTTCTCGACTGCCGCGCTAACCGCACCTTCGAGGACCTCCACGTGGATCGCCGGATCGCTCACCACACCCCTTTTTCCCACACGGCCCTTACCCGCATCGAACTGAGGTTTTACCAACGCCACGAGCTGGCCGTTCTCGCCGAGGAGAGACGTGACATGCGGAAGGACCTTCGCGAGCCCGATGAAGGAGACGTCGACCACGGCCACGTCGAACGGCGCACCGAGCATCTCGGGAGTCGTGTCCCTGATGTTGGTGCGCTCGAGGACCGTCACGCGCTCGTCGGTGCGGAGCGACCACGCGAGCTGCCCGTACCCCACGTCAACAGCGACGACGCCCCCTGCGCCGCGCTGCAGAAGGCAATCGGTGAACCCGCCCGTCGACGCGCCCACGTCGACCGCGCGGACACTGGTCACGTCGATCCCGAAGGTGTCGAGAGCGCCCTCGAGCTTGTCGCCGCCACGGGAGACGTAGCGCTGGCCCTCGGCCGCCTCTACGACCGCATCCTCATCGACGAGTTCGCCGGCTTTGCGCACGAGTTCGCCGCCGATCCGCACCTGACCAGCCATGATGGCGGCACGAGCCCGCTCGCGAGACGGGTAGACGCCCCGCTCAGCGAGAAGTACGTCTGCGCGACGCCGCACCATCGGCGACACCCTCATCCGGCACCTCGTCGATGATGACCGGCTCGACGAAACGAGCGAGTACCGCACCCCTGATGCCTTCGGCGGTCAGCCCGACCTCGGCTAGGAGGGTCCCCATCGCGCCGTGCGTCACGAAGCAGTCGGGAACCGCGAGCCGCATGACGGGCGCGTTCGACCCGAGGTCGGAGAGGGCCTCGAGCACGGCCGAGCCGACGCCGCCCACGCCGGTGTTCTCCTCGACCGTCACGACAAGGGAGTGCCTGTCGGCGGCTTGGCTCACGGCTTCGAGGTCGAGCGGTTTCACCCAGCGGAGGTTGACGACGGTGGCGTCGACGCCGTCGTTGGCGAGCAGATCGGCAGCGGCTTCAGCGGCGCCCACCATGCGACCGGCGGCGAGCAGCGCGACGTCGGAACCCCGCCGGCGCACCTCGGCCCGGCCTCTCTCGAGAACCTCGGCCGTTGCGGGGAGCGGTATGCCGACACCGGTACCACGCGGATACCTGATCGCGACCGGACCGTCGTCGGCGAGTGCCGTGCGCAGCATGTGGGCGAGTTCGGCCTCATCGGCAGGAGCGAGGACCGAGAGGCCCGGCACGCTCCGCAGGTATGTCAGATCGAACACGCCGTGGTGCGTGGGGCCGTCCTCGCCTACCAGACCGGCCCGGTCGAGGCAGAACACGATGGGCAGTTCCTGGAGCGCCGCATCCATGATGAGTTGGTCGTAGGCGCGCTGGAGGAACGTCGAGTAGATGGCGACGACCGGCTTCAGGCCGCCGACCGCAAGACCGGCCGCGAATCCGACCGCGTGTTGCTCGGCGATGCCGACGTCGTAGAAGCGCTCGGGGAACCGCTCGGCGAACGCGTCGAGCCCGGTACCCGAGGGCATCGCTGCGGTGATCGCGACGATGCGCTCGTCGGCCTCCGCCTCGGCGAGGAGCGACCTGCTGAACGCCTCGGTGTAGGAGATCGCGCTACTCGAACCGTTGACCTTGCCCGTCTCGACCTCGAACGGACTGATCCCGTGGAAGGTATCCGGCTTGTCCTCGGCGTGGGCGTATCCGGCGCCTTTGCGCGTGACCGCATGGATGATGACCGGTCCGTCGACCTTCATCGCCCGCTTGACCGCCGACTCGACCGCCTCCACGCTGTGCCCATCGATAGGCCCGACGTACTTCAGGCCGAGCTCTTCGAAGAGCATCCCCGGCACGAGCAGTTGCTTGACCGACTCCTTGGCTGCCTCGCCTGCGGCAACCATCGCCGCGCCGAGACGCGTACGCGCGAGCGCGCTCTCGACGTCGTCACGCAGCCTGTTGTAGCGCGGATCGAGGCGGACGCGCGCGAGGTAGCTCGCGAGCGCTCCCACGTTCTGCGCGATCGACATCTCGTTGTCGTTGAGCACGATGACGAGCTTCGTGCCGAGGTGACCGATGTGGTTGAGCGCCTCGAATGCCATGCCGCCGGTCATCGAGCCGTCGCCGATGACGGCACAGATCGTCTCGGAACCGTCCGCCGCATCGCGCGCCGCCGCCAGGCCGAGGGCGACAGACAGCGAGTTCGACGCGTGGCCCGTGTCGAAGACGTCGAACTCGCTTTCGCTGCGCTTCGGGAAGCCGCACACGCCGCCGTACTGGCGCAGCGTGTCGAAGCGCTCGAGCCGCCCGGTGAGCAGCTTGTGGACGTAGGACTGGTGGCCGACGTCCCAGACGATCTTGTCGCTCGGGCACTCGAGGGCACGATGCATGCCGAGGGTGAGTTCGACGACACCGAGGTTGGGCGCGAGGTGACCGCCGGTCGCGGCCACGGTGGACACGAGCGTCTTGCGAATCTCACCCGCAAGCTGCTCGAGCTGACTATCGCTCAACCCGCGCACGTCACATGGCGAGGAGATAGTCTCCAGGATGCTCTCGTCACTCAACGGTCGGTCAACTCCAAACCGGTGGCGCTCGCGATCACGAGCAGGCCGCCCATCCTTCCCAGCATAGTACCGGGAGGAAGTCGGGTAAAGTCGCGCGAGCAGCCCGTCAACGGCGCGTTACTCGCCGCGGTGCGGCTCTTCGCTCGCGCGGTTTGATGTCTCAGGTGCCTCAGGCGCATCCGGAGCGGGCTCCTCGGCGTGTGCAGACTCTGGTGCGTCGTCGTCCGCAGCCTCAGCCGCCTCACCCGCGTGCTCCTCGGCCTCTGCGGCCTCAACCGCCGCATGCGTCTGCTCCTCGGCGGCGACCGTGGGCC
>SLCP01000149.1 GCA_007125735.1 Coriobacteriia bacterium
GATCCGGAACGCCACGTCGGCTTCGCGTTCGGCATGGGTGTCGAGCGCATCGCCGCCCTGCGCTACGACATCCCCGACCTGCGCATGCTCGTCGAAGGCGACATGCGGTTCTTGAGGCAGTTCTGATCCTCGGCAGGTGGTGGTGCCACCAGCCGTCTCCCGGGCAAGACCCACAGAAAGGATGACCGCGAGATGCACGTCTCGATGAAGTGGCTCAAGGAACTCGTCGACGTGACGCTTACCGTCGAGGAGCTCGTCGACCGGCTCGACATGACCGGCACCGCCGTGGAAGGCGTGCGCTCGGTCGGGGAGGGGCTTACCGGTGTCGTCGTGGGCGCCGTGCTCGAGAAGGCCCCGCATCCCGACGCGGACGCGCTCACGTACTGTACCGTCGACGTGGGCGGCGCAGAGCCGCTCAAGATCGTGTGCGGCGCGACCAACTTCGAGGCGGGGGACAAGGTGCCGGTCGCCTGCGTCGGCGCCGAGCTGCCGGGCGGGTTCGTCATCAAGCGTGCCAAGCTGCGCGGGCTCACGAGCGAGGGCATGATGTGCTCGGCGCCCGAGCTCGGCCTCGGCGGCGATGCCTCGGGACTGCTCATCCTCCCGCCTGACGCACCGGTCGGCGTGCCCTACGGCGATTACGCGGGCCGTGCGGACACCGTGATCGAGCTCGAGGTCACGCCCAACCGCCCCGACTGCCTCTCGATGATCGGCGTCGCGCGCGAGGTCGCCGCGGTGACCGGCACGACCGCGCAGCCCGTTTCGGTCGAGATCACCGAATCGGCCGAGCCCATCGAGTCCGCCGTGAGCGTCGAGATCGACGACGCCGCACTCTGCCCGCGCTACACCGCGCGCCTCATCACCGGGGTCACGATCGGTCCCTCGCCCGAGTGGCTCGCCGAGCGCGTCACCGCCGCGGGCGCCCGCTCGGTCAACAACATCGTCGACATCACCAACCTTGTGATGTTCGAGATGGGCCAGCCGCTCCACGCGTTCGACGCCGCCACCATCACCCGCCGAGGAGACGTCGCCGCCATCACGGTGCGCACCGCGCGCGACGGAGAGACCCTCACCACGCTCGACGGCCAGGAGCGCACGCTCGATCCGAGCATGCTCGTGATCGCCGACGACGCGGGCGCGATCGCGCTTGCCGGCGTCATGGGCGGCGAGCACACCGAGGTCTCCGACGCCACCGTCGACATCGTCCTCGAGTCGGCGTGTTTCGATCCCGCTTCGATCTCCACCACGAGCCGCTCGCTCGGCCTCATCTCCGAGGCTTCCACCCGCTTCGAGCGGGGGGTGGACCCCAACGGCTGCGTGGCCGCCCTCGACCGGGCCGCCGAGCTCATGCGCACGCTCGCGGGCGGCACCGTCGCCGCTGGTGTCGTCGACGTCTACCCGGCACCCGCCGAGCCGCTCACGTTGACGCTGCGCACCGGGCGCCTCAACACCATCCTCGGCACGGACATACCCGCCGAG
Source organism: Coriobacteriia bacterium (assembly GCA_007125735.1). GTDB lineage: Bacteria > Actinomycetota > Coriobacteriia > Anaerosomatales > SLCP01 > SLCP01. Next base: position 1,480 of record SLCP01000149.1, read on the forward strand.
GAGTGCGCCGCCATCCTGCATTCGCTCGGTCTTGCCGCCGATTGCACGTCGTGTCGCGAACTCGAGGTCACCGTGCCCACGTACCGGCCCGACCTCGAGCGCGAAATCGATCTGGTCGAGGAGGTCGTGCGCATCTGGGGGATGGAGCGGGTTCCCGCGACGCTGCCATCGGGTCCCGGCCGCATCGGCCGGCTGACCGAGGAGCAGCGCTGGATGCGGCGCATCGACGCCACGATGCGCGCCGCAGGACTGAACGAGACGATGACGTACTCGTTCGTCGATCCCGCCGATGTCGCGCGTAGCAATACGAGCCCGCCTGAGGGGGAGTCGCCCGTCCGGCTCGCGAACCCGATGTCCGAGGAGCAGGCGGTCATGCGGTGGACACTCCTGCCGGGACTGCTCCGCAGCGTCTCGTACAACCAGCGGCGCGGAGTGCCCGACGTCCACCTCTACGAGATCGGCGCGGTCTACGGCGCTGTCGAGGGTCACATCCTGCCGCGTGAACGCATGATACTGGCGGGCGTCCTCGCCGGCTCGTGGTCACGTCCCGGGTGGAACGACCCGGCACCCGCACTCGACTTCTTCGACGGCAAGGGTGTCATCGAGGCGGCCGCGATCGATCTCGGCATCGAGCGCGTGTCGGTGCGTGCGGCGGACCTGCCGTGGTTGCAGCCGGGACGCAGCGCCGAGGTGCTCGTGAACGGTAAATCCGCGGGGTGGCTCGGCGAGGTGCATCCGCTCGTCGCCGAGCGCTACGAGGCCGACGCCCCGATCGTCGCCTTCGAACTCGACACCGCCCTCCTTATCGCAGGCGCGCGTACCGTCAAGCCGTACCGGGAGGTGCCGCGGGTGCCCGCCGTGACGTTCGATCTCGCGCTCGTCGTCGACGAGGCGGTCACCGCCGAGCGGGTCGAACAGGCGATCCGCAAGGCCGGCGGCAAACTCCTCGACGAGGTGCGCCTGTTCGACGTCTACCGGGGCGCGGGTATACCTGAGGGCAAGAAGAGTCTTGCCTGGGCGCTCTCGTACCGGGCCGAGGACCGCACCCTGACGGACGAAGAGGTACGCCCCGTGCACGAAAAGCTCATCCGTAAGGTGAGTGGCGCGGTGGGAGCGGAGGTACGCGGCTGATCGCTGCGCCCAGCGGAACTGTATCGGTCACGCGGGCGTAGAGCGCGATTGTGTATCTAGATACGAACAATATGAGATTTATCCGCATACATGTTGACGAGTATGCGTAACGTCGATACGATGGGTTCCGACTGCGATACGCTTCAGGAGGATACCCGTGATCGACGTCGCCATAATCGGCGCTCCAGGATATGCAGGAGTCGAGCTCACGCGTTTGATCGCGAGCCACGACCACCTGCGCCTCGCCGTGCTCACGTCCGCCTCACACGCGGGCGAGCGAGTAGGCGACGTCTATCCGGCGCTCGATGCCCACGTCGACCTTACCTACGTCGAACCCGACATCGACTCGATCGCCTCGTCGGCGTCCCTCGCCTTCCTTGCGGTGCCGCACACGGCCGCCATGGATCTCGCGCCCGCGTTGCTCGCGCGGGGCGTTGCCGTCGTGGACGCCTCGGCGGATTACCGCCTCAAGGACCCGGAGGTCTACGAGCGCTGGTATGGCGTGCCTCACACGAGCCCCGACCTGCTGCCGCAGGCCGTCTACGGGCTCCCCGAGCTCGACCGGAGCGCCCTGCCGGGAGCGAAGCTCATCGCGTGTCCGGGCTGCTACCCCACCGCCACGCTCCTCGCGGCGATACCTGCCCTCGAGGCGGCAGTGGTGGACGCGGGCAGGGTCGTCGTCGATGCCAAGTCGGGCATCTCCGGCGCTGGCAAGACGCCGAGCGCCACCACCCACTACTGCAACGTCACCGAGTCGGTCGCTCCCTATGGCGTCACGACACACCGGCATACACCCGAGATCGCGCAGGGACTCTCGCTGGCTGCCGGTTCGCAGGTGAGCGTCGTGTTCACGCCCCACGTCGTACCGATGAGCCGCGGGCTCCTCTCCACCGTCTACCTTGACCTCGCGACCGAGCTCACCGCCGCAGAGGCGGTCGCGCTCTACCGTGAGCGCTACGCGGACGAGCCGTTCGTCACCATGCACCCTGCAGGCCGGATGCCAGCGACCGGTGAGGTCCGCGGCACGAACCGCGCGCACATCGGTATCGCGGTCGATGACGCTTCGCGCACCCTTATCGTCGCGTGCGCGATCGACAACCTCGTGAAGGGCACCGCCGGACAAGCGGTCCAGTGCGCCAACATCACCCTCGGCCTTCCCGAGACCGCCGGTCTCGACGCTCCCGGCATGGGGGTGTGGTGACCGTGGCCGAGGATCCCGCGATCGCGCCTACCGGCGCCGCCGCCGGCGCCGCTACCAACGCCATCACCGAGTGCGTGGGCGGCATCCTTGCGCCCGCCGGCTTCTCGGCCGCAGGGGCGGCCGCCGGCATCAAGCGCTCCGGCCGCCTCGACGTCTGCGTGATCGATGCGGGACGGCCCGTTCCGGCCGCCGCCGTCTTCACGCGCAACACGATGGCCGCCCCGCCGGTCGCCTGGAGCCGTGAGGCGGTTGCGAGCGGGCACCTGCGCGCCTGGGTCGTCAACGCCGGCAACGCCAACGCGTGCACGGGCGAGCAGGGCGCCACCGACACGCGCCGCATGGCCGAGGAGACCGCTGCCGCCCTCGGTTGCGAGCCGTCCGACGTCGCGGTCGCCTCGACCGGCGTCATCGGCGTGCCGCTGCCGATGGATGTCGTGAGCGCGGGTATCACCGCCGCCACCGACGCGCTCGGCTCGACGCGTGCGCACGCCGCGGATGCCGCGGCCGCGATCATGACCACCGACACGTTCGCCAAGGAGGCGGCGTGCACCGTGCACGCCGGCGACATCCGCTACACGGTGGGCGGCATCGCCAAGGGCAGCGGCATGATCATGCCGGATATGGCGACGATGCTCGCGTTCCTCACGACCGACGCGCCGCTCGATGCCGAGGCGTGCCAGGCGGCGCTCGCGAGCGCCGCTGACGCGACGTTCAACCGCATCACCGTCGACGGCGACACGTCGACCAACGACACGTGTGCGCTCATGGCGAGCGGCGCCGCACCGGGCGCCCCAGCTGCGATCACCACCACCGACCCCGCGTATCCGGCGGTCGCGGCCGCGATCCGCCACGTGTGCGCCACACTCGCGCGCATGGTCGTGCGTGACGGCGAGGGTGCGACCACGCTCGTCTCCGTCACCGTGCGGGGTGCCTCGAGCGAGCAGGACGCCGAGGACGCCGCGCGCACGATCGCCGTCTCGCCGCTCTTCAAGACCGCGATCTTCGGGCGCGACGCCAACTGGGGCCGCGTAGCGATGGCCCTCGGCAACTCGCGCGCGACGATCGAGCCCGCGCTCGTCGACATCGTGTTCGCCGGGATCGTCACGTGCGCACGCGGCGAGGCGGTTCCCTTCGACGAGGATGCCGCCACCGAGGCGCTTGCCGCAAGCGAGGTCGACGTCGTCGTCGATCTGAACCTCGGCGAGGCGGAGGCCACCGTGCTCACGTGCGACCTGACCTACGAGTACGTCCGCATCAACGGCGAGTACCGGACGTAATGACGGCCGAGGAGAGATGATGGTACACGAACACCTGCTGGCAAAGGCCGAGACGCTGACCGAGGCCCTCCCGTGGATCAAGCGCACGTGGGGGCGCACCGTCGTCATCAAGTACGGCGGCGCCGCGATGACCGATCCGGTCCTGCGCGAGCACGTCGCGAGCGACATCGTGCTCATGAAGCTCGTGGGTGTGAACCCCGTCATCGTGCATGGTGGCGGTCCGGCGATCACCGCATACATGGAGCGCCTCGGCATGCCGGTCGAGTTCTTCGACGGCTTGCGCGTCACCTCGGAAGAGGCGATGGAGATCGTCAAGATGGTGCTCGTAGGCAAGGTGAACAAGGAGCTCGTGGGCTCGATCAACTCGCACGGACGGCTCGCGGTGGGCATCTCGGGAGATGACGGCAACCTCATCACCGCAGAGCCGGTGTCCGAGCGGCTCGGCCGGGTGGGCCACGTCAGCTCGATCGACACCACCGTCATCAACAAGCTCATCGGCGACGGGTTCATCCCGGTCGTCGCTTCGGTGGGGGCCGGCGCGGACGGCGGCTCCTACAACATCAACGCCGATCTCGTCGCCGGCGAGCTCGCGGCCGCCCTCGACGCCGACAAGGTGATCTTCCTCACCGATGTCGACGGCCTCTACGCGGACTTCGACGACAAGTCCTCGCTCATCAGCGCGCTCGCACTGCACGAGGCCGAGGAGATGATCGCCTACGACAAGCTTGCGACCGGCATGATCCCCAAGGTCGCGGCGTGCGCCCGTGCGCTTTCGGGCGGCGTGGAACGGGCACACATACTCAACGGCACCGTGCCGCACTCGCTGCTGCTCGAGGTCTACACCGACTGCGGTGTGGGGACGATGATCACGCACGACGGCGAGCGGGGGCCGATGGAGTGCAACGGCGCCTACCAGGCGGAAGCAGGATTGTAGATGGGCGAGCTGTTCGACACGACGTGCGCCCGGGACGCGGAGTTCCACATGCAGACGTACGCGCGCAAGCCGGTGATGTTCGTTCAGGGCGAGGGCATGCGCCTGATCGATGACGAGGGCCGCACGTACCTCGACTTCGTCTCCGGTATCGGGTCGGTGAACCTCGGCCACGCGCATCCTGCGGTCGCCGAAGCGGTCGCGCGCCAGGTGTCGCGCCTCGTGCACGTGAGTAACCTCTACCACGTCGAGCACCGCACCGAGCTGGCCGAGGAACTCTCGGCGCTCCTCGGAGGGGGGCACA
>SLCP01000038.1 GCA_007125735.1 Coriobacteriia bacterium
CCTTCACGCACATCCGTGTCGATGGCCCGCATGGAGTTCGCGACGCGCTCGCGGTCAAGATGCACGGGTGGCGCCGCGGCGTGAAGCGCGGCGATGCGAGCTTGCAGGTGTTCTGGGTCTTCCACGAGGCCGGCGTGCGCAAGGTGCTCGCAGACGGCGGCGTGGGATCGCTCAACCACCTGCTCGACCCCCGCGACGTGGTGGTGCCCAACGACTTCATCGACCTGACCATCAAGCAAGACATCTACGTTCGCGGTGACCACCTGCTCATCATGCGCCAGCCGATCTGCCCGTCGCTCGCCAACCATCTCTATGCGGCGGCGAGCGAGTCGTTCCAGCGGGTATTCCGCCGTGGGACCTACCTCGTCACCGACGGCCCGCGGTTCGAGACCGTCGCCGAGGTCGACTACATGAAGCGCCTCGGCGGCGACGTCATCGGCCAGTCGCTCTCACCCGAGGTCTTCCTCGCGCGCGACATCGGCGCGTGCTATGCCGGCATCTACATCGTCGTGAACTACGGCGAGGGCGTGGTCCGCGAGTGGGAGCACAGCGAACTCAAGGCCGTCTTCTTCGAGGAGTCCGAAACAGTCGCCCGCTGCGTCATCGACGCGGTGAGCACCGCGGAACTCAGCGCCGGGTGCGGCTGCATGGACCTGCGCAAACCGAGCCTCCTCAGCCTGCCGGAGGAGTGACATGATCGTCGCGGCGAGATGGGTGATTCCCGTCTCCGGCCCACCGATTCGCGACGGTGCGGTGAGGATCGACGATGCACGCATCGTGGAGGTCGGCGCGCGGGACGAACTCGCTGCTGCGCATCCCGCCGAAGAAGTCCGGGACTACCCCGCATGCGCGCTGGTGCCCGGACTCGTGAATGCGCACACCCACCTCGCGCTCTCCGTGCTCCGCGACGTCGTGCCTTCCAGCCGCTTCCCCGAGTGGATCGGGCGCACCGCACGCGCGATCAAGGCGCTCACCCCCGACGACTTGGTCGCTTCCGCCACACTCGGCGCCCACCGTGCCATCGCATCCGGCACGACCGCGGTAGGCGACATCGTCTACGCACCGGAGACGGCCGCCGTTGCCACGGAGGCGGGCCTCTCGGGAGCCTTCTTCTGGGAGGTCCTCGGTGTCGAGCGCGATGAGCTCGGGGTGCGGCTGGAGCGTGACGGCTATCCGGCCGTCTCTACCGATCGCGACGGCCGCGTACGTCACGGGCTCTCGGCTCACTCCCCCTACACCGCCGGTCCCGGTCTCATCTCGGCGCTCCATGCGCTCGCACACGCGAGCGAAACGCCCTTCGCCATCCACATCGCGGAATCCCCCGCCGAGGACCAGTTCGTGCGCGACGGCACCGGCCCGCTCTCTGACGTGGCGTCGCGCACCGCCCCGGACTTCGAGCCCGCGGGCGTCTCCCCGATTCGCTACCTGCATGGACTCGGCGTCCTCGAAGACACGATCGCGGTCCACTGCGCCGAGGCGTCCGTCGACGACACGCACCTGCTTGCGGAGCACGCCCGCGGTGTCGTGCTATGCCCGCGCTCCAACGCCTACCTGCACGTCGGTCCCGCGCCCGTTGCTGCGCTCGATCGCGCCGGGGTCCGACTCGCGCTCGGAACCGACAGCCTCGGGAGCAACAGCGATCTCGACCTGTTCGCGGAGGCCAGGGCTCTCGCCGGAATCGCTCCGGGGCTCTCGGCCGAGCGCATCGTGCGCATCATGACGCTCGAGGGCGCCTCGGTCCTCGGCCTTGCCGAGGGCACCGGTTCGCTTGCACCCGGCGCCGGCGCCGACCTTGCACTGTTCCGCGTGCCCGATACCGAAGACCCGTATGCGGCGCTACTCCAGAACGCCGACCGTCATGCGATCGAAGCGGTCATGTCGGAGGGCGTGTGGCGCGTGCTCGACGGGCAGCCCACGTCGCCGAGTCACTACCTCTCCGCCGCCGTGAACAGGGCCGCCGCCCGTGCAGCCGCGGCGATCGCCTGAGCGGATCCGCGTCGAGCTAGACCTCGCCGAGGTACGTCTTGCGGACCTGCTCGTTCCGGAGCAGCTCGGCCCCCGAGCCCTGGAGCGCGATGCTCCCGGTCTCGAGAACGTAGCCTCGGTGCGCGGTCTGGAGCGCCATCGCCGCGTTCTGCTCGACGAGCAGGATCGTGATGCCGGCCTCGTTGAGTCGCTTGATCGTCTCGAAGATGACGTCGACGATGACGGGCGCGAGACCCATCGACGGCTCGTCGAGCATGAGCAGCTTGGGACTGGCCATCATGCCGCGGGCGATCGCGAGCATCTGCTGCTCGCCGCCGGAGAGCGTCCCGCCCTTCTGCGAGAGCCGCTCGCGCAGGCGCGGGAAGAGCTCGAGGACCTTCTTCATGTCCTCGGCCACGCCGTCCTTGTCGGTGCGCAGGAACGCGCCCATGTCGAGGTTCTCGCGTACCGTCATCTGCGGGAAGATGCGCCGACCCTCGGGCACCTGGATGACCTGCTTGGCGGTCACGTTATGTGACGGCATTCCGGAGATCGTCTCGCCGAGGAACTCGATCGTGCCGTGCAGCGGATGGAGCTGTCCCGAGATGGTCTTGAGCGTCGTGGACTTGCCGGCCCCGTTGGCGCCGATGAGCGTCACGATCTCGCCCTCGTTGACCTCGATGCTGATACCTTTGAGGGCCTCGATCTTGCCGTAGAAGGTGTGTATGTTGTCGACTCTGAGCACGTGCTCCTCCTCTAGCCCTCGGCCATGAGCGCTTCTGCGCCGCTGCCCAAGTACGCCTCGATGACCTTGGGATCGCGCTGGATCTCCTCGGGCTTGCCCTCGGCGATCTTCTCGCCGAAGTCGAGCACGGACACGCGGTCGGCGATACCCATGACGACCTTCATGTCGTGCTCGATGAGAAGGACCGTGATGCCCGCTTCGCGGATCTTGCCGATGAGCCGCGTGAGCGACGCTGTCTCCTGCGGATTCATCCCTGCCGCCGGCTCATCGAGCAGCACGAGTTTGGGCTCGGTAGCGAGCGCACGGGCGATCTCGAGCTTGCGCTGCTCACCGTAGGGCAGGTTCATCGCGAGCTCGTTCGCCTTGTCCTCGAGCCCAACGAACCGAAGCCACTTGCGCGACTCGTCGATGGTGTGCTGCTCCTCGCGCTTGAAGTTGGGGGTTCGCAGAACCGATATCGCCGGGGTCGCCTTGGTGCGTGTGTGGCGGGCGACCATGCAGTTCTCGAGCGTGGTCATGTTCGCGAACAGCCGGATGTTCTGGAAGGTGCGTGCGATGCCCATCGTGCAGATCCGGTGGGCCTTCTTGCCGATGAGCGAGGTCCCGTCGAACTCGATGACGCCCTCGGTCGGCTTGTAGATCCCCGTCAGCAGGTTGAAGAGCGTCGTCTTGCCCGCGCCGTTGGGACCGATAAGGGCGACGATCTCTCCCTCGTTCACGTGGAAGTCCACGCTCGAGAGGGCCTTGAGTCCTCCGAACTGCATCGTCACGTTGTCTACCTTGAGCATCGCCATGCCGCGTCAGCGCCTTTCTTCCGCGACTAGAACTTGTCGCTATCGGTGTCGAGCTTGTGCTCGGCCTCCCAGAGCTCTTGGTTCTCCTGCATGAGTACGTGATCGTCGATGGGATGCAGCTCACGTGCGCGTCGCTTCGACGGCAGGATCCCCTGGGGCCTGAGCGCCATCATGATCACCATCAGTCCGCCGAAGATCAGGAATCGGTAGTCGCCCACGAGCGATGCCTGCTCGGGAGTGAGGATGCCGGAGAACGCCGGCGAAGCGGCAAGGGCTCGGATGACCTCAGGCAGCGCGGTGATGAGCACCGCGCCGAGAATGGCTCCTGGGATCGAACCCATGCCGCCAAGCACGACCATGCAGACCACGAGAACCGACTCCATGAAGTTGAACGACTCGGGGCTGATGAACCCGACCCAGTAGGCGTACGTGTGCCCTGCGATACCGCCCCATGCTGCACCGAGAGCGAACGCCCAGAGCTTGGTCGTGAGGATGTTGACCCCCACCGACGCGGCGGCCACCTCGTCCTCGCGCATCGCGACCCACGCGCGGCCGAGGCGGGAGTTGTCGAGGCGCTGGATGACGAAGATCGCGAAGAGCACGAGCGCGATGATGACGTAGTACCAGTACAGGTCTTTGGAGAAGATGAAGTCGGCGGTGGACAGGTTCGTCCGCACCCACTCCTGGCCGGCGATAGGCGGGACGTTCTGCCCGATCGCCGGGAGGCCCGATGCGCCGTTCGTGATGCCGGCGATGTTGTTGGTGATCGCGATGCGCACGATCTCGCCGAAGCCCAGCGTCACGATCGCCAGATAGTCCCCGCGCAACCGCAGCACCGGCCCGCCGATCATGATCCCCGCGAGCGCGCCGGGCACCGCCGCAAAGGGCAGCAGCATCCAGTACGTCCAGTTCTCAGGCTTCTCGCCGAGGAACCCGAGCCCGATCAGCAGCTCCTGCACGAGGAACCCGAGGTTCATGCCTGCGTACGCGCCCACCGCATAGAACGCGATATATCCGAGGTTCAGCAGCCCTGCATAGCCGACCACGATGTTGAGGCCGAGCGCGAGCAGCACGTAGATGCCGACGAGCGCGAAGATGCGCACCATGAACGCATTGCCCACCGCCTGGAAGTACACCGGCATGAAGAGCGTGAACAGCGCCAGCACGAAGAAGAATCCGATCTTGCCCGGGCGCGTCCCGAAGAAATCGGTGACCTTTTGAAGCCCGCTACGTATCGCACCCATCAGCTACACCTTCTCCGTAACAGACTCGCCTAGAAGCCCTCCGGGCTTGAAGATCAGCACGACGATGAGGATGCCGAACGCGATGACGTCCTTGTAGCCGGTGCTGATGTAGGCGGCGGCCAGCGACTCGAGCAACCCGAGCAAGAAGCCGCCGAGCATCGCTCCGCGCAGGTTGCCGATACCACCGATGACCGCTGCGGTGAACGACTTGATGCCGGGTATGAACCCCATGTTGTACTTGATGTTGCCGTAGTACATGCCTGAGAAGATACCTGCAGCACCACCGAGCGCCGGCCCGATGAAGAAGGTCAGCGCGATGACGCGGTTGATGTCGACTCCCATGAGACCGGCGGCGTCGCGATCTTGCGACGTCGCGCGCATCGCCCTGCCGAGTCTCGTCCGCGACACGAACGTGTCGAGGATCAGCATGAGGACGATGGTGGTCACGATGATGAGGATCTGCATGGACGATATGTTCGCCCCGGCGACCCTGAACGTGCGGACCTCGAAGAGCACGGGGAAGGGTATCGAGCGCGATGAGATCCACAGCAGTGCGGCGTTCTGGAGAAAGAGTGACACGCCGATCGCCGAGATGAGCGGGGCGAGGCGTGGCGCATGGCGCAATGGCCGATACGCGAAACGTTCGATGATCACACCGAGGATTCCCGTTGCGACCATCGCGATGAGGAACGTCAGAAGATAGAGGAGAAGCAGTGCCGGCCCGCTCGAGGTGAAGAACTCGATCTGAGCGAGGCCCTGCAAGGTGAAGAGACCTACGTACGCGCCGAACATGAACATCTCCGCGTGGGCGAAGTTGATCATGAGCAGGATGCCGTAGACGAGCGTGTACCCGAGGGCGAGAAGCGCATACATCCCGCCGAGCGTCAGGCCGTTTACGAGCTGCTGGCCGATGATTCCGAATTCGACTGACACGAGTGCTCCGTCCGTGATGTGTGAGGCATGGCACCGGGGCGGCGCGGGGTCGATCAAGACCCTGCAGTCAGAGAAATCCGGGTGGGACACCTCGTGTGCCCCACCCGGATCGCGTGTTGACTACATCAGCTTCTGGTTCCCGCCACTAGTCGGTGTAGGGGACCCAGGCGCCGTCGCGAACGACGTACGGGGTGACAGCCTCGTTGAGCGTGTCCCCGTTCTCGTCGAACGTGACCAGGCCCGTCACGCCCTCGAAGTTGGTCGCAGCTACAGCCTCGATGATGGCCTGCTTGCCGGCAGGGGTCCTCAGCTCGTCGACACCGAGGTCAGCAGCGACGACCTTGATGGCCTCGACGATGACCATGGTGGCGTCGTAGCCGTAGGTGTCGTACGCCTCGATGGCCTCACCGGGGAAGCGCTCCTCGAACGCGGCCTGGAACTCCTGGCCCTTGGGCTGCTCGGAGAGGGGAAGGCCGATGGAGGTCGCGAAGTCGCCCTCGGCGTTCGCAGCACCCGCGATGTCCACGTACTGCGCGGTGTAGAGACCGTCGCCACCCATCAGGGGACCCTCGAAGCCGGCCTCCTTGGCCTGCTTGGAGATCAGTCCGGCCTCGGTGTACATGCCGCCGAAGTAGATGAAATCAGGCGACGCAGCGTTGATGTTGGTCACGAGCGCGGTGAAGTCGACCTCACGGAGCTGGATCTTGTCCGTCGAGACGACGTCCCCGCCCTTGGCCTCGAAGGCAGCGGCGAACTCGGCGGCAAGTCCCTCGCCGTACGCGGTCGAGTCGTCGATCACGGCGACCGAGCTTAGCCCGAGCACGTCGTACGCGTACTCCGCGGCGAACGAGCCCTGAACCGTGTCGATCGTGCAGACGCGGAAGACGTTCTCGAAGCCCTGCAGCGTCAGCGCGGGGTTCGTCGAGGCAGGCGAGACCTGGACGATCCCGGCCTGGTTGTAGACCTCGGAAGCGGGGATCGAGACACCCGAGTTGAGATGAGCTACGACGCCCACGACAGCAGGATCGGAGACCATCTGGTTGGCGGCGTTGACACCCTGGCGGGGATCGGCCGCGTCGTCGACGGCGAGCATCGTCAGGTTGATGCCGAGCTCGGCGAGCTCCACGGCCGCCTCCTCGACAGCCAGCTGGGCACCGTTGCGGATGCCCGTGCCGAGGGCAGCTACATCACCGGTGAACGGCGAGCTTACACCGATCTTGATGTCGACCATATCACCGGTCGCACCGTTCTCGCCGGTGTCCGTGTCACCGTTGTCGCCACCACAGCCGGTGACGGTCATCGCCAGCATGGTCAGCACGGCGACGATGGCGAAGAAACGCTTGCTCCTTGCCACACTCATCCCTGTCCTCCAATTCGCTCCCGTGCGCGATCGCACTTTGAGCCACACGCGATCCATATGGTCGCCGCGCGTGGCAGCCTTAACGGATATTCATCCACCAAAGCCTAGCGGAGTGTAGCAGACCGCAAGTATATGCAACAAGAACCTTTTTGCGTGCAGAGAGCACCTACTCTTGCGCACGTCGTCAGATGTGGTAAACGTACGCCTCGGCATCGTCGAGTTCGAGCTGGCGCGCAGAGAGGTCAGCGAGCGTGACCTGCGATAACTCTGTAGCAAGCGTTCCGGCGACGCGCGACCACATCTCGGACACCGCCGAGCCGGCGACCCGGGGGACGTCGAGCACCTCGCCATGCAACGCGACGACCACATCGGCCACGGAGATCTCATCGGCGGGCCGCGCGAGCGCACTGCCGCCCCCTGGTCCACGCTGCGCGACCACGATCCCCCGCTTGCCGAGGGCGGTGAGTTGTTGCTCGACGAAGCGTCGCGGCAATCCGAGCTGGTCGGCCACTCGTCCGGCAGGTGCGCCCGTGCCTGGAGGCAACGTCGCGAGTACCGCGAGGGCTCTCAGGACGTAGTCGAGTCGCTGTTCGACGCGCATCAGGCGAGATCCTCCCAGAGCTTCGTCGAAAGGTAGCGCTCGCCTGTGGACGGAGCGACCGTCACGACGGTCATGCCTTCCATCTCCGGACGTGAAGCGACCTCGAGCGCCGCGGCCAGGTTGGCTCCCGTCGATATGCCACCGAAGAGTCCCTCGGCGGCAGCGAGGCTCCGTGCGTGTTCGATGGCCGCAGGGCCCGACACGCGCACCACCTCATCAAGAACGGCGATATCGAGTGTCTCCGGCACGAAGTTGGCGCCGATGCCCTGGATGAGGTGGGGTGATGGCGCAAGTTCCTCCCCAGCCAGAGTCTGCGTGATCAGCGGTGACTCCTCCGGCTCGACAGCAATGATACGCGCTTCAGGGAAGCGCTCTTTGAGGTAGCGCCCCGCGCCCGAGATCGTTCCGCCCGTGCCGACCCCGGCGACGAGCGCGCCGATCCGCCGCTCCCCGAGCGCTGCTGCGATCTCCGGACCGGTCGTCTCGTAGTGAGAGCGGGGGTTCGCCGGGTTCACGAACTGACCCGGCATGAACGCTCCCTCCCTCGAAGCGACGATCTCCTCGGCGGTCTGAACCGCGCCGGCCATGCCGGTCGCTGGCGGTGTGAGCACGAGTTCGGCGCCGTACGCGGCTAGGAGGCGACGGCGCTCGAGTGACATGCTCTCGGGCATCGTCAGAACCACCTTGTAGCCCCGCGCAGCACCGATCATGGCAAGCGCGATGCCTGTGTTGCCGCTGGTCGGCTCGACGAGCACCGACGTGCCAGGGCTGATCAGGCCGCGCTCCTCGGCATCGTCGATCATGCCGAGAGCGATGCGGTCCTTCACCGAACCGCCGGGGTTGCGAGACTCGAACTTCACGGCGACGCGACCCGGTAGCCCGGCGTCCATGCGGGCGAGCATGACGAGGGGTGTTCGGCCGATAGTGGCGTCGACTGACGGTGCGATGGTGTCGTGCATGACAGCTCCTCAGGTCGTGGGGCTCACCACGATGGTAGCCTTTTCTTCAACAGTTATCACGCACTTCTCGCATGTGATTTATGCTTATGCTTCTCCATGTCGGAAGACAGGCGCCGATTCGTGTCAGGATTCAGAAGGTAACCGCTGCGAATTAGGTATATAGTCATCGCAGAGGTCGTACGGACCTGACAGCGTGTTCTTCCGAGGAGAGAGGCGCGACGGTGGAGATCTGGTTCTGGGTGTGGGTCCTGCTCGCAGCCATCCTGCTCATCGCCGAGATCTTCACGGCGACCTTCTTCTTGCTGCCCTTCGGCATCGGAGCCGCGGTTGCGGCGGTGCTCGAGTACCTTGGCGTTTCCGTCGGGTGGCAGTGGCTCGCGTTCATCGTCGTCTCGGCCGTGATACTCGTCGTCGTCCGCCGCTACGCGGAACGCCTGACGCACGAGCCTCCGGTGCGGACCGGTGTCGACCGGATGCTCGGCAAGTCCGGGTACGTGGTCGAGGAGGTCGTCCCGCGCGACGCTCAGGGGCGCGTGCGCATCGAGCGCGAGGAGTGGCGTGCCGACTCGGCGGACGGCGAGGTTCTTCCCGTAGGCACGAAGGTGACGGTCGAACGGATCGACGGCACCAGGCTGATAGTGCGGCCGGAGGACGACAGTGCGTAGCGATGCCAGAACGGCACGACTTCTGATGGGAGGACGTCGATGGTGATCACAGAGGCTCTGACCGCTATCGGGCTCGGCTTCGTTGTGATAGTGGTGCTCTTCGTGTACGCGATCGCCGCGATCCGCATCGTGCGGCCGTACGAGAAGGGTATCGTCGAGAGGTTCGGCAAGTACCAGAAGACGTTTGACTCGGGCCTACACTTCATCATCCCCTTCGTCGACCGCATCACCAAGGTCGACATGCGCGAAAACGTCGTCGACGTCCCGCCGCAGGAGGTCATCACGAGCGACAACGTCGTGGTCACCGTGGATGCGGTCGTCTATTACGAGGCTACCGATCCGGTGAAGCTCATGTACAACGTCGCCAACTTCTACATGGCGGCGACCAAGCTCGCGCAGACCAACCTCCGTAACGTCATCGGCGAGATGCAACTCGACGAATCGCTCACGAGCCGAGAGACCATCAACGCCGCACTCCGCCAGATCCTCGACGACGCCACCGACAAGTGGGGCGTGCGCGTCGTCCGCGTCGAGCTCCAGCGCATCGAGCCGCCCATCGACGTCACCGAGGCGATGCACCGCCAGATGAAGGCCGAGCGCGAGCGCCGCGCCGTCATCCTCGAAGCCGACGGCGACAAGCAGGCCAAGATCGCGCGGGCCGAGGGCTCGAAGCAGGCGGCGATCCTCGAGGCCGAGGGGCGCGCCCAGGCCATCAGGGAGGTCGCGGATGCCGAGAAGTTCGAGAAGCTCACGGTCGCCGAGGGTGAAGCTCTCGCCATCAAGTCCGTCTTCGCCGCGATCCACGAAGGCGACCCGACGAACGACCTCATCGCGATCCGCTACCTCGAGGCGCTCAAGGCAATAGCCGACGGCGAGGCGAACAAGGTCTTCCTGCCGATGGAGGTCGCCGGCATCATGGGCAGCATCGGCGGCATCGCCGAGCTGTTCGCGGCGCGGACGGAAGGCGGCTCGGCCGAGTAGACCGGGCGCGCCGCCGTTCACACGGTGACGATCACGTACCCGTCGCGCACTGCAACCGGATACGTCTTCACGTCGGCGTCCGGATGGTCGGTCGTGCCGTCACGGACATCGTAGCGCCACCCGTGCCACGGGCAGACAACCGTGTGCCCGTCGACGAAACCCTGTCCGAGCGGCCCGAACGCATGGCGACACACGTTGCCGAGTGCGAAGAAGTCGTCGCCCACCCGGGCGAGCGCGATCTCGCGCTTACCGATGCGCACGGTGCGCACCGTTCCCGCCGGAAACCCGTCGACCCGCGCCACGGGCACCTCGGCCGGTCCCTCGGGCACCTCGACGACGCCGTGCAACTCGCTGCCGTCCTCGACATCGTAGAGCACGAACAGGCCACACCAGCACTTACGGAGCTTGGCGAACTGATCGGCATAGAACGGGATGCACGGGCAGACGACCTTGAGGTCCTCTTTGGGATCGCCCGTGCGCACGCGACAGGGACAGTACACGTCACCGGTCTCGGCCAAGATCTGGATCTCGCTCGAGAGCACCTCATCCACGAACTCCGTGTCGTCGTTGAAGACATAGCCGAGGTGCGCGACGAACGGACCCATGTACGCCTTGAGGTCCTCGATGGTCGTGCCTTCGTTGAATCGCCGCCGGGGCGACGACCCGCTCACGGGACCAACAGCTCCTTGATCCGCTTCTTGTTGAAGCCGACGATCACCTCTTCGCCCACGATGACCACCGGGAAGGACGTGCCTCCCGAGAGACGCTTCACCTCGGCCACCGCCGATTCCTTCTCCTCTCCTTCGAGGAGATCGACCTCGGTCAGCTCGTACTCGACGCCTGCTTCGTCGAGAAACTTCTTTGTCATCCGGCAGTAGGGACAGGTCGATAGGCCGAACAGAATGACCTGCATGCGATCCTCCTTCGTGCGACTCCTGACGTGGATCGCCCACGCGACCCTTGCGAGGTTTCTTCCACAACCCGGCCCTGACGCAACGGGGGACCCTCGTCATAGGTTGCGCACCACCCCGATTACGGGTACTTCTTTCTTATGTCCGTTACACCTAAGGGGGCTGGAGAGATGTCTCACGTGTGGCGCGCATCTGCCGCCCTGCTGGCGCTCGGAATCGCGAGCTTCGCAGTGGCGGGTTGTGGCGGCGTGACGTACGAGAGCGACGCACTCGTGGCAGCGCGGGCCGAGTGCGGTGAGTGTCACGCCGAGGCGGTCGATGCGATAGCCGCGGGACCCCATGCCGATGCAGGGTGCGAGACGTGTCATGCAGAGGCTGCCGCTCACGCGGCCGACCCCGACGCCGTGCGCGCGGTCATCGAGTGGCGAGTCGACGGGTGCGCCCAGTGTCACGGCACCATCGCCGAGATGTATCTCTACGACGATAACCTCAAGGTCGGTCCGTTCGGCGGATCCCAGCGCGAGCCGGCCATCGACAAGGTCGACGAATTCCCCGAGTACCACACGATCATCGCCGGGCACGGCTTCGTGCGCGACTACCGCGAGGAAGGTGCCCACCTGTACACGCTCGAGGAGCACTACGAGACGTTGCGCGCGAAGTTCGAGACGTGCGTGCAGTGCAAGTCGACCAAGGTCGCGTGGGCGTGGAACACGGGTACTCCCCTGACGGTGACCGCCGACACCGAGGTCACCCTCACGCACACGGTCACCGACGATGCCCCAGCACAGGTCGTCCAGGTCCCCGCGGGCACGGTCGTATCGCTCGCGACCGATTTCCAGAGCTACGAGGTGAGCGCGAGCGCCACCTTCCCCGACGGCCGCACCTACACCTCGCGGCCCGGCCCGACCGATGACCCGGCCGAGCATCGAGACATGCTCTGGGCCGCCACGATCGCGACGACCAAGGACACCATGCCCTACGGTATGGGCTGCAACCACTGTCACGATCCCCATAGCGGCGAGTTCCGCCTCGTCAGAGCTGCCCTGATCGATGCGATCGACAAGGGCGGGATCCACGGCCAGGGCGGTGTCAACCCGTACGACCCCGACACGGTCTACGACTTCGCCGAGGCGTCCCGCACGGACCGTGACACGCTCCTGTGCGCTCAGTGCCACGTCGAGTACACGTGCGGGAGAAGCGGCGTCGACGGTGTCGTCCGCGACCACTACGGCTGGGCGAAAGCCGGCGACCTGCACGAGCACTACACGAGGACGTTCGGCTACGCACAAGACTGGATCCACGCGATCATCGGCGAGCCGCTCATCAAGAGCCAGCACCCGGAGGTCGAACTGAGCTGGAACAGCGTGCACTACGACGCCGGAGCGACGTGCGTGTCGTGCCACATGCCGCGGGTGCGCACCGCGTCCGGACGGTGGGTCCGCAGCCACTGGATGACGAGTCCCTACAAGTACCACGAGACCGATGCGTACGCCGCGTTCGCAGAATCGACGGGGCTGCAGCCTGCGCTGCCAACCGGCCCATGCGCCACCTGCCACTCGAACCGCGTCGGTGAGGCGATCGAGGGACAGATCGCGGTATACGAGCGCCAGCAGGTCGTGCAGTCCCTGCTCGCAGAGTCGGTAGGCGTACTCGGAGCAGTACGTGAGGCTCTCGATGCCGGAACGGACGTGGACGAACGAGCGCACCGCGACGCCGTCGCGGAACACCAGAAGGCGCACGTCCTCTGGGAGAACCTCATCGTCTCGGAGAACTCGATGGGCTTCCACAACTTCGCCGAGGTGTTCGGTGCGATGGACGATGCCGAGGCGCATGCACGCGAGGCGATACGGCTCGCGCGCGAAGCGTTGCCTGGCGGGGAGTGAGCGTGACCGCTATCGGTGTGACCGTGCTCGGCTCGGGATCGGCGGGTAACTCGATCGCCGTGACGTCTGCGGGTTCCACCGTGCTGCTCGACTGCGGCTTCTCCGCACGCGAGACCGTTCGGCGGCTCGAGGCGTGCAGCATCGACGCCTCGAGTGTCGTAGCGCTTCTCGTGAGCCACGAGCACTCCGATCACGTGCGCGGGATCCGCGTGCTTGCCAAGCGGCTCGGCGTGCCCGTATACGCTTCGAGGGGTACGCGACGTGCAGCGTCGCTCGATGCACTCGTGGCAGACGTGCGTGAGATCAGGGCCGGTGCGCCTCTCGCACTCGCCGGCATGACCGTCACGGCGTTCCCGACCTCTCACGATGCGGCCGAACCGCTCGGCTTTCGCTTCGATGCGGAGAGCGGCGACTCGCTCGGGGTGTTGACCGACACGGGCGCGCTCACACCCGAAGCGCACGAGACCCTGACCTCCTGCTCGGCACTCGGCATCGAGTGCAATCACGACATCGACATGGTCGAAACCGGCCCGTATCCCTGGTTCTTGAAGCGCCGCATCCTCTCCGACCGAGGTCACCTCTCCAACACCGCAGCCGCCGAGGCGCTCTCGCGGCTGGCGTCAGGCACGCTCACGTCCGTCGTGGCCCTGCACCTGTCGCGCACCAACAACACCGCCGCGCTCGCGTTCGCCTCACTCTGCGGCGAGCTCGACCGCCTCGGCCATCCCGCGACCGTCGCCACCGCCGCCCAGGAGGCACCATGCATCCTGTGACGCCTGCGTACCGCTGGCATGCAAGTTGCGGAAACCCGCGTTTATGATGGCCGATGAGAACTCCAGAGATGTCTCCGCGCTCCGCACCCCGCAGCTCAGAGGGCACCACCTCATCTGCTTGCAGTTCGTCCATGGTGGTGGGCACACCGCCGAGTTCGCACGCAACGTGCTGCGTACCATCGGTCGCCTGACCGAGGAGGAGGGCACCATTGCGGCGGGAGCGGACGACCTGTGCGAAGCGTGCACATACCTCGTCGACGGCGTGTGCACGAACGAGGGTGAAGGCCAAGGCGAGGAAGCGGTACGGGTCCTCGACGCGCTCGCCCTGCAACTCCTCGGCTTGAAGCCTGGTGACACGTTCGACTATGGCACCACGAGCGCCTCGGTCACGCGCGTCCTCGACCGGTGGCGCGAACTCGCATGCGCAGGGTGTCCGTCGGAAGATTCCTGCGCGCCCCTCATCGATCTGACGTGCCGATTCCAGCCGCACGAGTGAGCGCGGCCAGTCGCGCGAACGCCTCATCGGGGTCGTGCGCGATCATCGCGCCCGCATCCACCGCTGTCCGTGCGGCTTCGGACGCCTCGCCGCCCGTGTAGTCGCGCTCAGGGCCGAGGGCCCCCACGAACACGAGCCGCCGTGCGACTGTGTTCTCAGCGACCGCACGAAGCGCCGCGAGGTTCGCGCGACCAACCGGGATCTCGGCGACGACCACCGCGTCGGCCTCGCCCGCCACCGCCCGAAGATGCGCGGCTGCCGCATCGTCCACCTCGGCGAACGCGGGCAGATCGATCATCCCAAGCCCGAGTGCTTCGGCGACTGCGTGATCGATGTCGCCACGGTTGAGCGCGCCCGCGTGAACGTCGTACCCGGCGAGGTAGAGCGTGCGCAACAGCGGCGCGGCGGCCCCGGAGCCTCCGAGCACGAGGACGCGCCCGCGGGATGCACGCTCGACCGCTTCCTCGCGCAGCACCGGCGTCACGGTGACCGAACCAGTGACCGGGTCGGTGCCCACCACGGCGCGCACCGCGAACACCCGCGCAAGCATCTCGCCGGTCAGCACCTCGGCAGGCGGACCCACCGGACCGAGGCGGCCGGAGTCGATCACGGCGATGCGGTCGCTGTAGCGGGCGGCGAGGTCGAGATCGTGGAAGACGGCGAGTACCGCCATGCCGCTATCGGCGAGTTCGCGCACGAGGTCAAGCACTTGAAGGCGGTGGTTGAGATCGAGGTGCGAGGTAGCTTCGTCGAGCAGGAGCACGCGCGGCTGCTGCACGAGCGCCTGGGCGAGCGCGAGGCGCTGAAGGTCGCCGCCGGAGAGCGTGTC
Organism: Coriobacteriia bacterium; assembly: GCA_007125735.1. Taxonomy (GTDB): domain Bacteria; phylum Actinomycetota; class Coriobacteriia; order Anaerosomatales; family SLCP01; genus SLCP01. The sequence continues at coordinate 15,140 of SLCP01000038.1, forward strand.
GACCCCGTCCTCGGCGAGCCGCGCGGTGTCGGTCCGAGCCATGACCTCCTCGGCCAGTGAGATGTCGACGTCGGCGGGCTGTTGGAGCCGCGAGAGGTGCGGGTGGCGCCCCATGAGCACGAACTCGCGCGCGCTGAAGGAGAAGGCGGCGCTGACCTGCTGCGGGACGACTCCCACGAGACGCGCCCGGTCACGCGGACCGATGTCGGCGAGCGAGCGTGACTCGAGCTCGACCACGCCGGTGGTCACGCGCGCCGAGCCGGTGACGGCTCTCAGCATCGTCGACTTGCCCGCCCCGTTCGGGCCGATGAGCCCCACCACCTCGCCTGCGGCCACGGAGAGCGTGGCGTCGCGTACGACGTCGACACCGGGGTAGCCGATCGTTGCACCGGCGTATGTAAGCTCGGCGGTCACCGGTGACCGTTCCGCCGTACGAGCAGCCACACGAAGAACGGGCCGCCCACGAGCGCGGTCACGATGCCGACCGGCAGCTCGACCGGCGCGAGCACGGTGCGCGCGGCGAGGTCGGCGAGTACCATCACGACCGCACCGCCGATGGCCGAGGCGGGCAGCAGCACGCGGTGGTCGGGGCCGAGTACGAGGCGCACCATGTGCGGCGTCATGAGGCCGACGAACCCGATGAGCCCCGAGACCGACACGGCCCCGGCCACGAGCAGCGAGCCGGCGGCGAGCAGCACGCGCTTGAAGCGCTCGACGTCGACGCCGAGTTCGGCGGCGCGCTCCTCGCCAAGCAGCAGGATGTTCATCTCCCGGGTCGCGAAGAGCGGCACCGCGAGCCCGAGCGCGAGCATCGGGGCGACCATCCACACGTACGGCCACGACGCGCCGGTGAGTCCGCCCATCATCCAGAAGACGACCGACGTCATCGACTCGCGGAAGAACACCATGATGAACGAGGAGAGCGCGGCGAGCACGTAGGAGAGCGCGACTCCGGCGAGCAGGAGCGAGGTGACATCGAGCACCCCGCGCAGCGATGCGAGGCGCACGACGACGATGATCGTGAGTATCGCGCCGAGGAACGCGCCGGCCGGCACGAGGCCGAACCGAAGCGCCGTCGCGCCAGCGGTGAGCGTGAGCGCGATGACCGCGCCGAGTCCGGCTCCCGCCGACATGCCGAGGATGTAGGGGTCGGCGAGCGGGTTGCGAAAAAGCGCCTGGTAGAGCACGCCCGCCGAGGCGAGGCACGCGCCCACGAGCGCCGCAAGCACGACCCTCGGCAGACGGATGTCGACGATGACCGCGTCGCCGGGCAGCTTCGCTGCGCCGTTGAGCATACGGCCGATAGCACCGAGAGCATCGCTTGGAGCGACGCTGACGGCCCCGAGCCCCACGCCCGCGAGCATCGCGACGCCGAGCATGACCACGAGGGCCACGATCGCGGTAACGCTCCTGCGGCGGGTATGAGGCCCGGGGCTCACGTGTTCCTCGGCGAACCTAGAACGCCTCGGGGTGGAGCGCCTCGGCGATGAGCCGCACGCCCTCGACCACACGCGGGCCCGGACGGCTCACCAGGTTGTCTTCGAGCACGTGCACGCGCCCGCTCGCGACCGCTGCAAGCTCGCTGTAGCCCGGACGCGAGGCGAGGTCGGCCGGGTTCGACATCGAGCCGAGGGTGGCGAGGTAGACTTCGGGGTCGTCGACGACGAGCTGCTCGAGTGAGTAGGCGACCCAGCCGGGCTCGGTGACGACGTTCGCGCCACCGGCGGCCGTGATGAGGTCGTCGAGCAGCGTGCCGGTGCCGGCGGTGAAGAGCGGGTCCTGCGCGATCTCGAGGAAGCACGTCACCGGCTCGGCATCGCCGATCGCCTCCGTGACGGCCGCGAGGTCGTCGCGCATGGAGGTCGTGAGGGCGAGTGCCGCCTCGGAAGCGCCGGTCGCCGCGCCCACCATCTCGATGGAAGCGAACAGGCCGTCGAGGTCGACCGGGTCCACCGCGATGACGGTGGCGCCGAGGTCCTCGAGCTGGCCGATGACGTCGGCCTGCACGCCGGTCGTGGCGAGCACGAGATCGGGCTCGGCGGCGGCGACGGCCTCGAGGTTGGGTCCCGCGAAGTCGCCGATGACGGGGAGGCCTTCCACCTCGGGCGGGTAGTCGTCGAAGCTCGTCACGCCCACGAGCCGGTCGAGCAGGCCGAGGGCCGCCACGATCTCGGTGTTGGACGGTGCGAGCGAGACGATGCGCATCGGCTCGGAGTCGATCGTGACCTCGCGGCCGGCATCGTCGGTAACGGTCACCGGGAACGCGGCAGCGACGTCCTCGGCAGCCGCGACAGGTGCGGGCTCCTCGGCGACGGGAGACGCTGACGTGCAGCCGGCGAGCGGCACTGCGGCGAGCATGAGCGCGACCACGAGCGTCGCGGCGAATCTGGATGTGCGGTTCATCGGTCCTCCGGATCATCGTGCCCGGGACTTCCGCCCGGGCGAAACGTGTCGACTCGGTCACGCCCCGCATGACCCTCGTGCGCGCAGCCACCTCCCTTACGTCCGGAACGCGGCCGCATACACGAAAAGACCCGCCTCGGCTGGTGAGGGCGGGTCTTCGAGTATCTGGCGGATGCAGTGTGACGCCGGCTAGCCGGCGCCGCGCTCAAGCCTCGTACCTCGAAGGCCGCGTCGCGCGTCTCTCGGCAGGTCTCCTGACTTCGGGGGCGTGATGCCCCGCTTCACAGTGGCGGGTCCGTGCCGGATTCTCACCGGCTTCCCTATTCTCCCGCGGATCGCGGGCACCGAGTGACGCCTGTATACGGTTGTGGCACGCATCGTAGCGCACGAGCGAACTCGCGGGAAGGTCCGGGTGCGTGGGAATCCTAGAACAGGCCGTTGAGCTCAGCGATGCCGTCGGCCACGTTCTCAAGCGTGAACTCCTCAAGGCTCATGTGGAACCTCGGCAGGTAGCCGACCCCGAGAAGCCGCAACGCCTCGACTACCGTGTCGAACAGCGTGTCGTGCTCGAGGATCGCCTCGAGCACCTGCTCCGTGACGAACTCGCCAGAGTCCTTCTCGTGCCAGGAGAAACGCTCGTCGCCCACCCACACCGCGATCTCCTCGACGGCGTTGCCATCCCCGACGAACTCGAGGCCGTACGCCCCCGCTGTCGAGGTGCACTCGGCGCGCAGAGCGCGTCCCTCCCACGCCCAGCCCGCGACACGCTCGAGCATGGAGAGTTCCGCACCGGTCCTGAACACCGGCACCGGGACGTCGGCGAGCGATTCGCGCACGTTCGCAAGATCGAGGAGTTCACCCTCGGCAAGCTCTCCCCGCAAGACGCCGAGGGCCAGCTGCATCTCGGCGGCAGAGCGCGCATTGACGACCATGCGCGCCAGTTCCGCCTCGGGCGATGCTGTCAACAGGTGCGCGATGTCGGTGCGGGTCGTGAGCATGTGAGATCCCGGTCGCTAGGGTACGCCGAAGCCGCCGCGCGTTCTCTTTACATGAATCGACCCGTTGCGCGGTCCTATTGACACGCAACTGACGAATGGTGCTGAAACACCGTCTGAGCAGGGCTTTCTCTGAGCCGAAGGGAGGTCACGAGCCCGTGCCGTGCCCCTGGTCACCAGTGCGCGACGAGCGGCGTCGCAGACCCTCAGGCCACGTCGTCGTGTGACACGGCACCGTTCTCCGCGATCTCCTCGGACACCTTGGCGGCCAGGAGCACCGATACCGCAAGCGCGAAGACGGCGACCGCAGCGACGATGCCGAAGAACGGTCCCTTGATGTCCCAGCCCGAACTCAAGACCGGACTCTCAGGGTGTACGACGTGACGTGCGGCAAGAATGAGCCACCACAGCGCAATCGCCATGGCGATGTCCGCGACGGCCATGAAGCGCGGACGGCCCACGAAGAAGTCGAGAGCGAGGAGGATCCCGCTCAAGAAGAGCAGCACGAACGTCACCTGCAGGCGTGGCTCGGCGAGGTTGACCGTGCCCCACGACAGGTACGCCGAGAGCATGCCGAGGGCGGTGTTACCGATCCACGCAACGACGGCAAGCCGGCGAAGCGCGGTAGACCAGGAGTACATGCCGAGACGGCCCACGAGAAGAAACGCTGCCGACACGATGGCCGCGAGCGTGAAGAGGCCCATGTTCACCCACGTGTACGCTCCGTGGAACACGACAAGTCGCACGAGGGTCCCGAGTTGCACCACCGGAGGCATCATGAACGTGGCGACCGCCGCGCCGGCGGCGGAAGCGAGCACCACGCCGTACAGCACTCGCTGCGTGCGGGGGGAGAGCGTCATCACGTGTCTCCTCGGCATCGATCGTGACGGGACGCCTCATTGTAAAGCAGGAGGCCCCGCATGTGCAGGGCCTCCTCGCTCGAGCCAACGTACCGTCAGGATCACTCCGCATCGGGAGGGAGCGGGAGACTGGCCTCGCCCTCTCCGGCAGGTGGTTCGGGGGTCGACGTGTCCTCATCAGATGGAGGCTCGGGGGTCGACGTGTCCTCGTCCGAGGGAGGTGGCGGTTCGACGGTCGCCGTCTCCTCGTCGGAGCCGGGACCCTCAGGCGCATCGCCGTCGCCCGGGTCGGGATCGTGATCGATACCGAGCCAGCCGAGGAACTTCCACATCACCTTGAGCAGTCCGGGGGGCACCTGCGACTGCGTGCCGTCCGCCACGCGAGCCTCGGCCCGCTCGATGTTTGCCATGATGCGCGAGAGCGCGTTGGCGACACCGCGACGCTTGCCGTCCTCTGAAGGCTCGTCGCCGTCTTCGTCCCCATCACCGGGAACGGGCGCCTCGGTCTCCTCGGCCGAGGCGGCGACTCCCGCCTCGGTGCGCGCTTGCGTGCGCTCCTGGGCTCGTTCGGCGGCACGTTCGCGCGCCTCTGCAGCCCTCTGCTGGCCGAACTCCCTGCCTGTGGGGGGTGCTGGTGCG
>SLCP01000010.1 GCA_007125735.1 Coriobacteriia bacterium
ACCCGCTCCCCGAGGCGCAGCTCGACCGCTTCCAGCAGAAGATCGTCGTCGGCTATCCGGACGAGGCCGAGGAGGCCGAGATCGTCAGGCGCCACCTCGGCGGGGGCGCGTGGACCGATCTGGCCGCGGCGGGGCTTGCGCCGGTCGCCTCGGCGGATGAGATCGCTGCTGCGCGCGCCTCGCTCCAAAGCGTCGTGGTCGACGACGCGGTCATCGCGTACCTCACCGCGGTCGTGCGCGCCACCCGCGAGCACCCCTCGGTCATGCTCGGCGCGAGCCCGCGTGCAGCGGTGAGCCTGCTCGCTGCGGCGAAGGGCCACGCGCTCCTTTCCGGACGCGCGTTCGTCACGCCCGACGACGTCAAGGAGATGGCGCCGCCGTGCTTGCGTCACCGCCTCGTGCTCCTGCCCGAGGTCGAGATCGAGGGCGTGCCGACCGAGCAGGTCATCGCCGATGCGTTCGAAAAGGTCCCCGTTCCCCGGTGAGCGCGCTCGCCGACATCCGCGCCCGTCTCGGCGGCGTCTACGTGACGCGCCGTGCTGCGCTCGTCGCGGTCGCGCCCGTGCCGGTGGTCGTGTGGCTGCCGGGTGCGTGGCCGTGGGTGGTCGCGCTCGCGTGGCTCACCGCACTCACCGCACTCGTGCAGCGCGACATCGCTCTCGCGCCGGGACCCGACGCCCTTGCCGCCGAACGCGAGCTGCCGGTGAAGCTCTCGGTGGGGGTAGCGAACCCGGTCACGCTCGCCGTGCACTCCTCGGCGCCGCGGCCCGCGCGCATCACCGTGCGCGAAACGCCTCCCGCGGGGTTCGCGGGCGAGCGGGCGGTGGGCCCCGTCGCCATCCCGCCGCGCGGCGAGTGGGCGCACCGCTTCGCCTTCACGCCGCCCGCGCGCGGGCGCTTCGAGTTCGGACCCGCGACGGCGCGCTCGGCCGGACCGCTCGGCTTAGCGGGGCGGCAGTTCGCGCTCTGTGCTGGCGAGACCGCCAAGGTCTACCCTGACATCACCGCGGTGCACACCTACGCTCTCCTCGCGCGCCGAGGCACGTTACACGAGATCGGCGTGCGCGCGGCGCGCTTCGCCGGGGTGGGGACCGAGTTCGAGTCGCTCCGCGACTACCTCGACGGGGACGACTACCGCGACATCGACTGGAAGGCCACCGCGCGTCGCGGCGTGCCCGTCGTGCGCAACTTCGAGGCCGAGCGCAGCCAGACCATCGTGCTCGCGGTCGATGCCGGCCGCCTCATGACGCCGTACGTGGGTGCGCTCACCAAGCTCGACCGGGCCGTCAACGCCGCGCTCCTGCTCGCCTACCTCGCCACGCGCTCCGGCGACAACGTGGGCCTGCTCGTGTTCGGCCGCGATGTCCACACGTTCGTTGCGCCCAAGAAAGGCCACCGCCAGTTCCTCGCGATCCTGGAGGCGCTCTACACCGTCGAGGGTGCGGTCGAGGAGCCCGATTACGCAGCCGCGCTCCGCTACCTCTCGACCCGGGTGCGCCGCCGCGCGCTCGTCGTGCTCTTCACCGAGCTCGTGGGCACCGAGCCCTCGCGCCGACTCCTCGGCGTGTTGCAAGCGATGTCTCGGCGCCACCTGCCGCTCGTCATGACGCAGCGAAACCGCGAGGTCGAGCGGACGGCCGCGGAGTTTCCTGCCGAGGAGACCGACGTCTTTCGCGCCGCAGTCGCCGCCGACCTCGTGCACGACAAGGCCGCCGCACTTGCGTCGCTTTCCGCGGCCGGCTCGCTCGTGGTCGACGTGGAGCCCGAGCGGCTCTCGACGGCCGCGGTCAACCGCTACCTCGAGGTCAAGGCACGCGGGAGGTTGTAGGCGGCGGACATGCGCGACGCTACCGTGCTGGTGCCCCGCCACGCCCCGCGAGTGCGAGGTAGGCGAGGACCGCCACCGTGAGCACGCCGCCGAACGCGAGCTTGAGCCCCTCGGCCACGGGCAGTGGCGTGATGAACGCCTCGATGATGCCGGCGATCACGAAGAGTGGGATCGTGCCGAGCAGCAAGCGGAGCGCATCGGGCGTGACGGCGCGCAGCGCAGCGCTCCTCGGCAGGTCACCCGGTGCCACGAGCGAGCGCGCCATGAGGAGTCCCGCCGCGCCTGCGAGCACGATGGCGGGGACCTCGAGCGAGCCGTGGGGGACGATGAGCGACCAGAAGTAGACCGCGCCGCCCGCCTTGGCGAACGATCCGGCGAGCGCGCCGATGAGCAGGCCGTTGACGATGAGCGCGTACGTGGTGACCACGCCGAACGTGATGCCGCCGGCGAACGCGAGGAGCGCGACTTGGATGTTGTTCGCGGTGATGCCCGCCGAGATCGCCGGTGCGATCGCCGTGAACAGCGCGTGCGCGTCACCGCCGCGTTCGAGCGCGTCGCCCACGCCGTCGCGGAGCGCCTCGGGGATGAAGAGGCGGGCGAGCGGGTAGTTCACGTAGGCGAGCAGGTGGCCGAGCGCTCCTGCGCCGAGGAGCAGTGCGGCGGCGAGCGCGACCTCACGCCGGTAGCGGCGCACGAGCGCGGGGTAGCCGCGGGCGAGGAACGCTCCTACGGCGGCGAGACGACGGGGCGGGGCGCCGTAGAGCTCGGCGTGCGCGCGGCCCACGAGCGCGTTGAGGTAGGTCGCGGTGCGGCTTTGCGGGAAGTGCGTCTGGGCGTAGGCGAGGTCGGCGGCGGTGCGGCGGTAGTCCTCGTGGAGGCGCCGGAGCGCATCGGGCTCCATGCGCGCCACACCGCCCGCGCGCGCCGCGTCGAGCGTGTAGGCGAGGCGCTCCCACGCCTCGCGCGAACCGGCTATGAAACTCTGCTCGTCCACGCGCCAATGCTAGCACGCGGGACCGACGCTCCCTATGATGGGGGACGACCCGATGGAGAGCGACCCGTCAGCTTCCGTGAGGACCGTATGCGCCCCCAGGAACCGGCCACCGTCCGCCACCTCATCGTCGAGACGCCCGAGTCCGTCGCCGTGACGTACCGGCTCGCCGGACTCGGCTCGCGTGGCGCCGCCGCGCTCATCGACACGGGGCTGCTCGCGGTCCTCGTGATCGCCGAGGCCGCGATGGGCGGGCTGTTCGTCCTCGGCCTGACGCGGACGCTCGGTGCGGCGGCCGGTCCGATCGTGCCGTGGGTGATCGGCGCGGTCATCATCGTCATGTTCGTGACGTACTGGGGGTACTTCATCGTGGGCGAGGTCACGGCCGGAGGGCGTACGCCGGGCAAGCGCGTCATGGGTATCCGGGTGGTGCGCGACGACGGCGGACGGGTGGGCGTCTTCGACTCGATCATCCGCAACGTCGTGCGTGCGATCGACCTGCTGCCGGGGACGTACGCGGTGGGCATCGTGTCGGTGCTCCTCTCGCCCGACGGCAAGCGCCTCGGGGACCTGGCTGCCGGCACCGCCGTCATCGAGGACGCCGGCGGTTTCGCGCGCGTGCCACTGGCCGTCGAGTCGAACGAGCGCATCTCGCTTGTCGCCGACTACCTCGAGCGCCGCGACACCTTCACGCCCGAGGCGCGCTACCAGGTGGCGGTCGCGCTGCTTGCGCTCTGGGCCGAGGAGCCCGGCGCGCTTGACGAGCCGCACCTGGCCGGCCGGCTCGCCGACCTCGCGGGGTTGCGCGACGCTTCGGGTGTAGTAAACTTGCGCGCACGCTAAGGTTTACAAGCCCCGGAGGACGCCCGTGGACCGCACCCGCGAACTCGTGACCGCCGCTCTGCTTGCCGCGCTGCTCGCCGCCTCGGCGTGGATCGCCGTCCCGCTCGGTGGCGGGGTGCCGCTCACGTTCCAGACGTTCATCGTGGTGCTCGCCGGCCTCGTGCTCTCGCCGCGGGCGGCGGGTGCGGCCATCGGCGTGTACCTGCTGCTCGGCGCTGCGGGGGTGCCTGTGTTCGCGGGCGTGCGGGGCGGACTCGGCGTGCTCGCAGGGCCGACCGGCGGCTACCTGTGGGGCTTTCTCGCGGCGGCGGTGATCATCGCCGTCTTGCGGCGGGTGTTCGGCCGCCGCACCTCGCTCCCTCTCGCCGAGGTGCTCGCGTGCGGCTGGGGCGTGCTCGCCATCTACGCGCTCGGCTGGGCGCAGCTCGGCCTCGTGACCGGCATGGGGCCTGCCGAGGCATTCGTCGCCGGCGTGGCGCCCTTCATCGCCATCGATGCGATCAAGGCGGCCGTCGCGCTCGGCGTGGCTCGAGCGCTCAGGCGAGCAGGCGTCGTAGCAGAACCCCTCCCCGATGTCGGAGCGTCCGTCTAAGATAGGGCGGTGAGTGTCGCTCCAGACGAGGGGAACCGATGGCCGAGCAGTTCACGTTCGTGCACGCTGCAGATCTGCACCTCGACGCGCCGTTTGCCGGGGTGGACGCGAGCGACCCGCGCGTGCGCGATGGGCTGGTCGCATCGACGTTCTCGGCATTCGAGCGGATCGTCGACGTCTGCCTCGAGCGCGAGGCGGCGTTCCTCGTCATCGCCGGTGACCTCTACAACACCGCCGAGCGCAGCGTACGGGCGCAGGGACGCTTCCGCGACGCGGCCGAGCGGCTCGGCGAGGCGGGCGTACACATCTATATCGCGTGCGGCAACCACGATCCGGCGGGGGGCTGGTCGGCGGGGCTCACCATGCCCGCCAACGTCACCCATTTCTCCGCCGACGAGGTCGGCCGCGAGGTGTTCGCGCGTGACGGCGAGGCGCTCGCGGTCCTCTACGGCCGCAGCTACGGGCGCGCCGCCGAGACCCGCAACCTCGCGCTCGAGTTCGCCAAGGCGGCGGGGGACCCGTTCGCGATCGGCGTGCTCCACGCCAACGTGGGCGGTCAGCCGGGCTTCGAGCCCTACGCCCCCTGCTCGCTCGACGACCTACACGCCGCGCGTATGGACTACTGGGCGCTCGGCCACATCCACAAACGCATGAAGCTGGCCGAGGAGCCCCCCGTCGTCTACCCGGGGAGCCCCCAGGGACTCAACCCCACCGAGACCGGCGGGCACGGGTGCGCGGTTGTCACTGTCGCGGAGGGGCGTGCTTCGGTCGAGTTCGTCGAGACCGCCGAGGTCGTGTGGGAGCGGACCGATCTCGACCTCACCGATGCGGCCACCGTCGATGACGTGCTCGACGCGCTCGAGCGCGCGTGCGCAGCGGCGCGCGAGCGCTCCGGCGGACGCCCTGTCATCGTGCGAGCCGACCTCGACGGCCGCAGCGAAGCTCACCCGCTGCTTGCCGGCGAACGCGTTCTCGCAGACGTCGTCGAGCAGGTCCGCGGCACCCAAATGGCGTCCGAGCCGTGGGTGTGGCTCGACCGCGCACGTGACCTCACGCGGCCGGCGATCGATCTCGACGCGGTTCGCGAGGGCGGGGGGTTCGCCGCCGAGGTCGTCCGGGTCGCGGACGCCCACGCCGTGCCGGACGAGGCGGCCGCACTCCTCGGCGACGTGCTCGCGCCGCTCCACCGCGTGCTCGACGGGGTCGATCTCGACCTCGATGCGGTCGACGTCGTCGAGCGAGCCCGTGACCTCTGCCTCGACAAGCTGCTCGCAGAGGAGGGCCGCTGAGATGTGGCTCTCGCGTATCGAGGCCGAGCGCTACGGAGGCCTGTCCGAGGCATCGCTCGGCACGCTCGGCCCCGGGCTGACCGTCGTGCACGGGCCCAACGAGGCCGGCAAGAGCACGTTCACGGCGCTCGTGCGCCACGTGCTCTACGGATTCCCTGACCGGCGGGCGAGCGAGCGCGGCTATCAGGTCGACGGCGCCACGCGCCACGGACGGCTCGTGTTCTCCGACGGGTCGGGGGAGTGGGTGATCGAACGGGTCGAGGGAAAGGGTGGCGGTCCGGTCACCGTGAGAGCCGTCGCCGGGCCAGAGCGCCAGAACCTCCACACGGACCTCATCAGAGGGGTCAGCGCCGAGGCGTACCGGGTGGTGTTCGGATTCGGCTTGGCCGACATGGCCGAGGTCGTCGGCACGAGCGACGAGATCGTCTCGCGCCTCTACGCGGCAGGCGCCGGCGTCATCGTAAGTCCCCAAGACGTCCGCAAAGCGCTCGCGACTGAGGCGGACGCGCTCTTCTCCGAGCGTGGCCGCAAGCCGCTCATCAACGCCGTTCACGCTGAGGCGAGGGAGCTTGCTCAGCGCATCGCCGAGCTGCGACGCGACGCGGAGACGCTCGCGTCCCGTCGTGATGAGCTCGCCGCATGTGAAGACGAGGCGGCCGCTGCCGCGGAGCGGATGCGCGAGCTGGAGCGGCACCGCGACACGCTCGCCGCCGAGG
>SLCP01000190.1 GCA_007125735.1 Coriobacteriia bacterium
AGCCAGCCGCCCGAGAAGCGCGTACGTGACCGAGTGCGCGACGATGCCGGCGACCAGGGCCGCGGCCACAAGGCCGAGCGAAACGGCAACGTCCCGCCACTCGATCAGTCCCCACAACACTCCGTTCACAGGCTCCATGTCTCATACCTCCACGATAATCGCTTCTCGCGCCACTGTCCGAAGCGGCACACGTTGTGGATACCCGGTCGCGTTCTCTAGACTCGAGACGGTATCGCAGTTCGCACTGACCGATGCCGAACGGAGGAAACGTGATCGCAAGCCTGCTCGTCCTCGGACTCGTCATCGGCTCGAACAACTTCGCCGTGGCGCTCGCCCTCGGAGCCCACGGCCAGCGCCACCGTCGCGGACGCGTGGCACCGGTGTTCGGAGCATTCGAGTTCGCGGTTCCCCTCATCGGCATCTGGCTCGGCGCGGCGGTGGCTGGACGCATCGGCGCGATCGCAGGACTCATCGGGGCCGCGCTCATCGTTGCGCTCGGAGCGTGGAACATCGTCTCGGGGATCCGCTCACAGGAGTACTCCGACGCGCTCGCCGCCCGGATGACCAGCTGGCATGGACTGATACTGCTTGCAGCCACACTGAGCTTCGACAATCTCCTGGTAGGATTCAGCCTCGGCCTCGGCAATGCCAACCCGCTCCTCGTCGCCACGACCATCGCCGTGTTCGCGGTCGCCTTCACGCTCCTCGGACTCGAGATAGGGAATGTGTCGCGCCGGCACTGGGAGCGCCGCGCGAAGATCGTCTCGGGGGTCCTGTTGACCGGCGTGGGCATAGCTGCAGCACTCGGCTGGCTCTAACCGATCACTGCACCACCGGCGGACGATCGTCGAGGGGCACGTACGTCCTGCGCGGCCCGACGGCCTTGTACGCCGGCCGGATGATCTTTCCGCCCGTGGCGATCTCCTCGATCCGGTGCGCGCACCACCCCACCACACGCGATACCGCGAACAGCGGCGTGAAGAGCTCCTGCGGGATGCCGAGCATCTTGTAGACGAAGCCCGAGTAGAAGTCGACGTTCACGCTCACGCCCTTGTACATCGTGCGGTGCTTCGCGATCGTCTGCGGCGCGAGACGCTCGACGCGCTCGAACAGCTCGAACTCCGGCTCGAGGTCCTTCTCCCGAGCAAGCATCTCGGCGTACCGTTTCAGAATGACTGCGCGCGGGTCGGAGATCGAGTAAACCGGGTGCCCCATGCCGTAGATCAGGCCCGCCTTGTCGAACTGTTCCTTGTTGAGCACGCCGAGGAGGTACTCTTCGATCTCGTCCTCGTCCTCCCAATCGCGCACCTTCTTGCGCAGGTCCTCAAGCATCTGAAGCGCCTTGATGTTGGCTCCACCGTGACGGGGACCCTTGAGCGAACCAAGCGCGGCCGCGATCACCGAGTACGTGTCCGTACCGGTCGACGTGACCACGCGGGTAGTGAACGTGGAGTTGTTGCCGCCACCGTGCTCTGCGTGGACGACGAGGGCCAGATCGAGCAGCGTCGCTTCGAGCTCGCTGTACTTGCTGTCGGGCCGCAGCATGTGCAGGAAGTTCTCCGCTGTCGACAGTTCCGGCAGCGGACGATGGATGACGAGACTCCGGCCGTGCACAGCGTCGAGATACGCCTGATAGGCGTAGACGGAGAGCATGGGCAGCTTCGATATGAGGTGCAGGCTCTGCCTGAGTACGTTGGGGATCGACATGTCCTCGGCCCGCTTGTCGAGGGTGTAGAGGGAGAGCACACTGCGCGCGAGCGCATTCATGACGTCGTTGCTCGGCATGTCGAGGATCGCGTCGTAGACGAACTGCCGAGGCAGCTTACGATACGACGCGAGCGTCTGCTCGAACTCGTGGAGTTCGGTCGCATCCGGCAGGTCCCCGAAGAGCAGGAGGTAGGATATCTCCTCGAACCCCTGCCGACCCCCGGCGGTGAACCCGTCGACTATGTCGGTGACCTCGATGCCCCGGTAGAGAAGCTCGCCCGGCGCCGGGTGGCTCGTGCCCGTGTCGGTCGAGTACCCGATGACGTCGCCGACCTGGGTGAGCCCGGCGACGACACCTCGGCCTGACTCGTCTCGCAAACCACGCTTGACGTCGAACTTGACGAAGTACTCCGGATCGAAGCCGCTGTTGGCTTCGGCGATCCGGCTCCACCTCGTAAGGTTGGCATCGGTCTTCGGCATTCTCACTCCCTATCGACTCGCTCGTGCACGCGTGCTCGCCTCACTCCACCGCCCGTGCTGGACCGCAGCGAGACGTCGTCACGCGATGCTCGGCTCCGGACGAGGCTGCAGCGGCCGCACCGCGTGAAGTCCGGCGCGAGTGTTGTATCGAAACGGGGAGCCCCAGGCGGACGAGTCGCCCGGCCCCCGGTACGGGCACTCAACGCGTACAGTATAGTCTAACCACGATCTCCCGGATGCAAACTGCGGTACCACACGTTCATGCTTTCCACACGACCGCAGATGCCCGTGTTGTTGACGAGCGTCCCGCCGAACCCGTAGCCGCGCCGCGCGAAGACCACGTTCATGCTGGCCGAGGAGGCCCGCGCGATCGTGTATGCGGTCGCACAGCCGCGTGCGGCAGACTCGGCCTCGAGCGCGCAGAGCAGCGAGGATGCGAGGCCTCTGCCGCGCTGGTCGGGGACGGTCGCGAAATCCGTCATCTCGCAGCTGGCGGTCGACACGTCGATCTCCGCCGATGCGGCGGCGGCGAGGCGTTCGCCCTCTCGCATCACCGCGAACACCGTTCCCTCCCTCATCGCCTCGGCGATGAACCTGGGGTCGTCGATGTCGAACGGGTAGCTCTCGAACACACCGGCATACAGGCGAGCGATATCGTCGATGTCGCTCGTGTCCGCAAGGTTCACCCCTGCTTGCAGCGAAGCCGTCGGCGGAGGAACGCTCGTGTCGTCTACTTGCGCGTGGGTGTTGGCCACCGCGCACTCGGCCAGCACCTGTTCGAGATGGGACCGGTCCGCACCATGCGCGCGCGCCGAGTCGACGAAGCGCGAGCAGAACAGCAACTCGCCATCGCGATCGGCAAGTGGGACGCGCGCCTCGACGGCGAAGTCCGCACTCCGGAACTGCTCGAACGCGTCAGCGGTGATCTTCGCGAACAGCTTGCCGTAGCCGTGCTCGCTGGCGAGCCGCTCGAGGACGGCAACATCGGCTGCCGGGTCTGGACTCGGCTTCACCAGGTACGCCCGGTCGCTCACCGGCCCGTGGCGGACGAGTGCGCCGCCGATGCGCTCCGTACGGTCGCGCACGACGGTGCATGCGCGTGCGTCACTCATCGGCCAACACGTCCTCTCGACGCAAGTGACGCTCGTTGGTGCTCGGCACGAGCGCGTCGACCGGATCGCACTCGCGCATGAGCCCGGCGACCCCGCTCGACTCGTGTCCGCGGCATCCTGCCGCCACCGAGCGCTCGCAGTCGTCGCACTCCTCGTTGCAGGCGGTGCGCTTGTAGCGGTCCGGCTCGCGGTACGTGCAGATGACACCCTCGTAGTTGCGGAGCACCACCCGGTCCGAGGCCCACGACACGATGTAGTTGGGCATGACGGGTATCTTGCCGCCTCCGTGTGGGGCATCCACCACATAGGTGGGCACGGCAAAGCCACTCGTGTGACCGATGAGGCTCTCGATGATCTCGATGCCCTTGCCCACCGGCGTGCGGAAGTGCGACAGGCCCTCGGAGAGATCACACTGGTAGAGGTAGTACGGACGCACGCGATTCGCCACGAGCCGCTGTACGAGCCGCAGCATGATGCGCGAACAGTCGTTGACGCCTGCGAGCAACACCGTCTGGTTGCCGAGGGGCACGCCTGCATCGGCGAGCCGCGCGAGAGCCTCCTCGGCATCGGGCGTGAGCTCTTTAGGATGGTTGAAGTGCGTGTTGAGCCACACCGGCTTGTGGCGGCGGAGCATCTCGCAGAACTCGTCGGTGATGCGGTACGGGAGCACCGCCGGCATGCGGGTGCCGATTCGCACGACCTCGATGTGCTCGATCGCGTCGAGCGCCGAGAGGATCTCATCGAGACGGTCATCGGAGAGCATGAGAGGATCGCCACCGGACAGCAGCACGTCGCGCACGCTCGGCGTGGCGCGGATGTAGTCGATCGCACCGTCGAGCTCTTCTGACGTCGGGACGCAGTCCCGGTCACCGACGGTGCGCTTGCGTGTGCAGTGACGGCAGTACATCGCACACGTGTTGCTTACGCGGAACAGGACCCTGTCGGGATACCGGTGGGTGATGAGCGGTACCGGGCTGTCCTCGTCCTCGGCAAGCGGGTCCGCCATGTCGTGCTCCTCGATGACGATCTCGTCGTCCGATGGGAGCGCCTGCCGGAACACGGGGTCGTTTCGGAAATCGGCGGTGTCGATGAGCGAGAGGTAGTACGGCGTCACCGACAACGGGAACTGCTGGAGTGTCCCTTCGAGCAGTACGCGCTCGGCCGCGTCGAACTCGATGCCGAGCGTCTCCTCGACACCGTCGAGGGTGGAAAGCGAGTTACGGAGCTGCCATCGCCAATCCCGCCAGCAGGCTGGGTCGTCGGCGCCTTCGAGGCGTCCGGCGACGGCTTCGAGCCGGGTCTCGTGAATGCCCACAGCTATAGGGCCTCCCAACGGTCGGGGACATGGTCCGGCGCACACGTCTACCCTGACATGAGCGCCCCTGGGTTCTGCTCTAGGATAACAAATGGGCACGAACCGGGCGCCCGCACCGCTCGCGCTAGCTCTTGTCCGGGCCGAAGAATCGGACTCCTATTCCCATCGATATGACCATCAGAGCTGCGGTTATGCCGAGCACCGGCACCGGGCCGAGCTGCGCGATGAGCGGCACTGAGATCGCGGTGAACAGCCCGCCGCCAACAAACGGCTCGAAGAGAAGCTGCTTGTAGCCGAAACCCTCCATCGCCTTCGTGCGACCATCGGGGTCGACCATCCGAACGAGCAGCAATCCGGTCACGGTCATGCCGGTCGACTGCCCGAAGTCCGCGAGCCCGCGCTGGTAGGGGTGGTCCGGGACGATACGCGGCGCGAGTATCAGCAACGCGGCGACGCTCCAGGCGAGCCCGGCCACCGCAAGGATCAGCAACGGGACGATGTTGTCACCGAGCACCGCGAGCGAGAGCGTTCCGAGCGCCGTGACGATGACGAGATCGAGCGAGGCGCCGGAGATGCGGTTCACGAGCGCGCGATCGACGTGCGGTCCGGCGTCGCCGAGGCGATCGAGCCCGAGCTGCAGCGCCAGCCCCCCGATCATCGCGAGCGGGAAAAGCGGGATGTGCCGGAACAACTCGAGTCCGCCGTCCCGCGCCCACGTCCCCGCCTCGAGCGCGATGAGGCCCTGCTGCAACAGCCATCCCAGGGCGATGGCGATGGCCACGAGCCCGAGGTGCACCGAGAGCGGATCGATCGCGACGTCCTCGTGCGGGTCGCCTTCGTCCCGCTCGCGCTCGTCGAACTCGCCGAGCGCTTCGGCCTCCTCGTCGCGCGGCGCGCCTTCCGGCTCGAGCAACTCCCGGTCGATCCGCCCGGTGCGCAGCCCCCAGTTGATGATCGCGAGTCCCGAGAGCACGCCGGCGACAAGCCCGAACGTCGCGAGTCCGAGCGCGAGATCCGCCCCCTCGGCGAAATCGAACTCTGCGAACGTCGACTCGAGCGCGGCGGCGGTCCTGTGGCCGCCCTCGAAGCCGATCTCGATGAGCGCACCTGCGGCGGGGTTCATCCCGAACACCGGTTGCAGGACCGCGATCGCAAGCAGGATGCCCACCACGTACTGCCCCCACGCCATGCTCTGACCGAGCGCGACCTGCGGACCGGCGATACGGATGATGTCGCGCACCGGGGGGATCCGCTTGCCGATGAACAGCGCCGCGAACACCACGTTGATGAGGATTCCCGGGATCGCCGACCACCCGTCGAGGACCGCCTGCGGGATGAGGCCGTCAGCCAAGGGCTCGCGCCACCCGAGCGTCGACGCGAGTGCACCAAGCACCTGCGGACCTGCGAGCAGCGCGGTGATGCCGGCGATGACCGAGCTCGGGATGAACAGCGTTCGGAACACCTTGACGTGCCGGTGCGCGACCTTCGCGGCGACCACGAACCCGGTCGCCCACCCGAGCGCTATGAGTACCTGTGCGACGTCCATGAAGGTGTGGTACCCATTGTCCGCGTTCGTGCGTCGTGCCGTGCCGAGGTGGGGCACACACGAAACACATGCTCAACGGGTATGAAGGAAGGAAGGCATCTGTGGGCGCGGGTAGTACAAGGGAGGCCTGACGGAGCATCCGCCTAGGCTTGAGGGGGCCGGCAGTGAAGGCCGTACAAGCATCGGTGGCGCTTATGGCGTTCTGGCTCGTCCTGACCGGATCGGCCACTGCGATAGACCTGGCCACGGGTGCCGTTCTGTCCATCGTGATCGGAGTCTTCGCAACCCGGCTGCTGTGGGCAGAAGACGTCCCACTGCTCAGTGCCGTTCAGGTGTGGCGACTGATGCTCTTCATACCGTACCTGCTCCTTCACATGGTCATCGCAGCGGCACACGTCGCCCGTATCGTCATAGACCCGCGCATGCCCATGGCACCCCTGACCGTCGAACACGACACCGCTTTCGAACGCACGGTGGCACGCGTCGCGTACGCGAACTCTATCGGCATGACCCCGGGCACGCTCGTGATCGACGCGGAAGACGGCCGCTTCCTCGTCCACTGCCTCGATGCCGAGTTCGCTCGCGACGTGTCACAGGGTGACCTCGAGCGACGCGTGTCCCGCATCTTCGAGGAGTGAGAACTATGACATCGTTTCTCTGGGGCCTCGGGATACTCCTTATCGTGAACGCGTTCGCCTGCTTGTGGCGAGCGACGGCAGGGCCGACGGCAGTGGATCGCGTGCTGGCGGTGAACGTTATCGGCACCAAGACGCTGGTCGTTCTCGTTCTCTTGGCGATGCTCTTCGCCAAAGAGATGCTTCTCGATGTCGCGCTTGTCTACGGGCTGCTGAACTTCGTCATCACCATCACCGCCGGACGCTTTCTCGAGACCGGACGCCTCGTCGGAGACTGGTCATGACCGGCACCGAAGACATACGCATCGCAGTCGTCGTCGGGCTCGCTTGTGCGGGAGCGCTCTTCTTCATTTTGGGAACGGTGGGGCTCCTGCGGTTGCCCGATTTCTTCTCTCGTATCCACGCGGCTACGAAGTGCGACACGGTCGGCGCTGGCTTGCTGCTCGCGGCCCTCGCTGTGCTCAACGGGGCACAGCCAGCCACAGCCAAGATCGTCGTACTTGCGGGCCTCGTACTGCTCTCGAGCCCCACCACGGGGCACGCGCTGGCGAGAGCTGCTCACCGAACGGGCCTGGTTCCCTACCACGCCGAGAAGGAGTGACGCTGTGAGTCTGACGTTCGACATCCTCTTGCTCCTGTATCTGGTGGCGGCGGCGTTGGTGGTCGCGCAAGCGAAAGACCTTCTTGCCGCGTCGATCGTCTTCTCCTCATATGGCCTCGCGCTCTGTCTGCTCTGGCAGTATCGAGGAGCGCCGGACGTAGCGATGGCTGAGGCGGCGGTTGGTGCAGGCATCACAACCGTTCTCTTCCTCGTGGCGATAGGCCGAACCACGAGGCGAGAGAAGTGAGGCGTCCTATCGCCATAGCACTCGTCCTTCTCTCCGCTATCCCGCTGGTGGTGGCAGTCGCGGGACTCCCTGCCCACGGCGACCCTTCCGCCCCGGTACACACTCACGTATCTGCGCACTACATCGAACGGGGTGCGGAGGAGGCGGGAGCGACCAACCTCGTGACCGGGGTCTTGCTCAACTACCGTGGGCTCGACGCCGCAGGCGAGGTGACGGTCATCTTCACAGCTCTCATCGCCGTACTCGCCATACTGCTAGGAACGGGAACGACGCCCGAGAGCACGGCCAGCTCCCGCGGGGCAAGCGATCGGCGTGGCGCGGATCGCGAGTCCACGGTGGCGCCGGTGAGCCCGATCGTGAGCTTCGTGGTGCGCCTCCTCGCGCCGTTCATCGCGCTCTACGCTGCCTACGTGATCCTCCACGGCCATGTGACGCCGGGGGGCGGGTTCCAGGGAGGCGCCATCCTCGCAGGGCTGTTCATCGCTCTGGCCATGGTGCTCGGCACGAGAGCGATGCAACCGGTTGCGCGGACCGCGCTCGCGCCGTGGCTGCAGGGCGCCGCGGTCTTGAGCTTCGTGGTGGTCGGTACGGTCGGCGCATTCCTGACCGGGTTCTTCCTCGGCTTCCCTGCTGAGCCACCCCTACATCTCGTCCGAGAGCTTCTGATCATCGCCCTCGAAGTAGGAATCGCGATCGGCGGGGCCGCAGTACTCGCGACGATCTTCCTTCACATGGAGGCAAGCTGATGATAGTGATGCTATGGCACAACATCGATTACGTCGCCTCGGTAGTGCTCTTCAGCATCGGGCTCTACGTAGTCATCGCCAAAGAGAATCTCATCAAGAAGTTCCTCGGTCTGAACATCATGGAGACCGCGGTGTTCGCTTTCATCATCGCGCTCGGTATGGTGGAAGACGGCAGACCCCCGATCATGACCGGAGACGCTCAGGGCCCGTTCGCAAGCCCGCTACCGCAGACCCTCGTGCTGACGGGCATCGTGGTCGCCGTGTCGACAACCGCGCTCGCACTGACACTGATCATCCGCATATTCCGCCGCTTCGGGACCATAGAGGCGAACGAATTGAGGGAGATGGAGTAGGTGTACGCCTGGCCCCACTGGCTCGCACTCGTGGTGATGACACCGCTCGCAGGAGCTGCGCTCACGCCGATAGCGGCCCTGCTGGATCGGCGGAGTCCGCCATGGTGGGCGCTTGCCACGATGACGTTCACGTCACTTGCAGCGACCATGCTCGTGCTGCGCGTGTTCGCCGAGGGGCCGTTCTCGTACCTTCCCGGGGGATGGGCCGCCCCATACGGCGTCGAGCTACGCTTCGACGAGTTCAGTGCAGTCGTCGGCGTCATCTGTCTCATCGGCTGGATGGCGATACTGTTCTCATCGCGCTACACCCGTTCCCTACCCGAGTTCGCCAGCGATCGCTCGCCGTACTACTACGCGCTCCTCCTGCTCAATCTCGGAGGAATGATCGGCTTCGCTGTCACGGGTGACCTCTTCAACCTCTTCGTGTTCCTTGAGATCCTCTCGCTGTCCGGATACGCGCTGGTCGCCGTTGGCGGGGAGCGTATCGCAGAGATGGCAGCCTTCAAGTACTTACTCATGGGAGCGGTATCGTCGGTCCTCGTGCTGTTCGCGATAGGTTTCCTCTACGGGATGACGGGCACCCTTAACATCGCCGACGTGACGGCGCGGCTCGGCGCACTTGAGGGCCCGACAGCGCCCGCCGCGGTCGCGCTCGCGCTGCTTGCTGTCGGATTCGTCACGAAAGCGGCGATCTTCCCGCTTCACGTCTGGCTGCCGGATGCCCACGCTGCCGCACCGAGTCCGGTGAGCGCAGTACTCTCTGGACTCGTGGTCAAGCTAGGGGTCATCGGGATGATCCGCACGTATCGGATCTACTACGGTGCAGGCCTGTTCGACCTCACAGTGCTCAACCACGTCCTCATGTGGCTTGGGGCGATCTCCATCGTGATGGGCGCCTTCTTCGCCATCTTCCAAGAAGACGTGAAACTCATGCTCGCCTACTCGACCATCTCCAACATCGGCTACATCATCATGGGGCTTGGGCTTGCCACGACATACGGCGTGATCGGAGCAAGCGTACACATCTTCAACCACGCCCTCATAAAGGCGACCCTCTTCCTCGCTGTAGGCGCGATCATCTACCGGACCGGGTACCGCACGCTGAGCGACTTGAGAGGGGTCGGACGCGCCATGCCGTTGACTTCTGTCGCACTCTCCATCGGAGCGATCTCGATCGTAGGCATCCCGCCTACGGCCGGCTTTCTCTGCAAGTGGTACATCACTCTCGGCGCATTCGAGGCGAACCAGCCCCTCTTCGGATTCGTGCTGGTATTCGGGGCTCTACTGATCTTCGTGTACTACATCCGGATGGTTAACGCCTTCTACTTCCGCGAGCCCATACATGCCGAGGTGACCGAGGCACGCGAGGTTCCCGTCTCCATGCTCTTGCCCACACTCGTGCTCGCAAGTCTCTGTCTGATCATGGGCGTACTCGGGCGCATACCCCTCACCTTCATCGAACCCGGCGTCGTCCGGCTGCTCGCCCCACTCGGAGGCTGAGATGGAAGTCGTCGACATCAGACCGATGCTCGCGCCCGGAGTGTCGTTCGCGTGCGCCGCGATGGTTTTCCTGTTCGGCCGCAATACCAACTGGCGCCGGTTCTGGATGCTCTCTGCGGCGACCATCAAGATGATCGTCGTCCTCTCCATGCTGCCAGGCTCGCTCCGAGGTGTCGTCTATACGTTCGATCTGGTCGATTTCACGGGCGGCATCGGCCTGGGGTTTCGCGCCGACGCGCTCGGGATGTTCTTCGCGCTCGTGTCCTCGAGCTTGTGGGTAGCGACGACCGTCTACGCCATCGGATACATGCGGGACGACGAGAAACGCGTCCGCTTCTTCGGGTTCTTCGCACTATGTGTATCCACCACAGTGGGCATCGCGTTCGCCGAGAACCTGCTCACGTTCTTCCTCTTCTACGAGATGCTCACTATCTGCACCTACCCGCTCGTGATTCACTACGAGACTCCTGAGGCGCTGAGCGCAGGGCGAACGTACTTGACGTACACGCTCATCGGCGGTGCCTTCGTGCTCGTCGGGACGGTGATGGTGCATGATGCCACCGGCACACTGAGTCTCGGACACCCAGGCATCCTTGACGCCTCCATAAGCCCCGGCAGACTCGGCGTCATCTTCGCCCTTCTCATCGCCGGATTCGCTACCAAGACGGCACTCATGCCACTCCACGGCTGGCTCCCCCGAGCGATGGTGGCCCCAACACCTGTCAGTGCGCTCCTGCACGCGGTGGCAGTCGTGAAGGCCGGAGCATTCGGCATCGTGCGCACGGTCTATAACGTATTCGGGATCGAACTTCTAGACGATCTCGGGTTCGCACTTCCACTCGCCGCGCTCGCTGCCGTCACCATCATCGTGGCATCCGTCATCGCCATCTTCCAAGAGGATCTCAAACGACGCCTCGCATACTCGACGATCAGCCAGATCTCCTACATCGTCTTGGCGGCAAGCATGCTCACCCCGTTTGCTGCCACCGCGGCGATCGTACACTTCGCGAATCAAGCGCTTGCGAAGATCACCATGTTCTTCGTTGCGGGAGCCATACAGCGGACCACCGGCAAGACGAACGTCCACGAACTTGCCGGCATCGGCCACCAGATGCCGTGGACGATGGGCGCGTTCACCATCGCGGCTCTGAGCTTCATCGGGATACCGCTGTTCGCCGGGTTCATCACCAAGTGGTACATCTCGCTCGGCGCTCTCGAATCCGGGCAGTGGTGGTTCCTGCTCGTGATGATCACGAGCTCGTTGCTGAACGCCGCGTACTTCCTGCCCATCGTGCACCTTGCGTTCTTCAAGCCAGCACGGGGAGATGCGGTGCCCGTGAAGGAAGCCCGTCCGACGCTTCTCATTCCAACACTCGTTTGCGCGGCATGGGTGCTCCTGCTCGGAACGATGTCCGAAGTGCCGGGGATGCCGTTCTCTCTCGCCGAGGCAGCCGTACGCTTCGTCTTCAGGATGTGAGGTGGACCTCGTGGAAGACGCGTTCGTGCATTCAGCCCTCCCCCTACTGGCGGTGCTTCTCCCCATCGTCGGCGCCGGGATCGTGCCGGCTCTCGGACGCGGCTCCGAGAGAGTGCGGCACGTGGCACTGTTGACGATCTGCAGCGCCACTGCGGTCCTCGCGCTGTGGTTCGTGCCCGGCGCTCTCGCAGGCGATGTCAGGGAGGCCTACCTGCTCCGGGTGACCCCGCAGATCTGGCTACACTTGCGCGTCGATGCCCTCGGTGTCCTCTTCGGCGCGACCGTGGCGGTCCTCTGGCTGATCGTACTCATCTACTCGATCCCCTTCATGACCGATAGCCACCGGCTGCGCCGGTTCTACTCGTTCCTCATGCTCTGTCTTGGATGCATGATGGGTGTCGCCTACGCGGGCAACCTGCTCACGTTCCTCATCTTCTACGAGCTGTTCTCGATACTGACGTACCCGCTCATCGTTCACGAGGAGACGCCGGCGGCTCTGGCGGCGGGCACCAAGTACATCGTCTACATCCTGATCGGCGGCAGCCTCGTACTGGTGGGCGTTGTCTTCACGTTCTTCATCGCGGGTGAGCAGACGCTCGCCGCAGGCGGAGTGTTGAGCAGCGACATGGACGGCGGGGCACTGCGTGCTATCTTCTGGTGCTTCATCGCAGGATTCGGTGTCAAGGCCGCACTCGTACCGTTGCATGGATGGGTGCCCGACGCGCACCCGGCTGCCCCCGCACCCTTCTCGGCGATACTCTCCGGAGTCATGGTTGCGGCAGGAACCTTTGGTATCGCGCGCGTGGTCTTCCAGGTCTTCGGGGTGGAGGTGCTCTCGCAGCTTGGCGTGATGCCGTACGTCGCGGCCCTCGCAGCGCTAACGGTGCTGTTCGCAGCCGTGCTCGCAGTGAACCAAGATGGCATCAAGCGCCGCCTCGCATACTCGACGATCAGCCAGATGGGATACGTGACGCTTGGAATCTCGCTGTTGGGCCCAGGAGCTGCCGTCGGGGCGCTCGTCCATATCACCAATCACGCGTTCATGAAGGGCGCGCTCTTCTTGT
This sequence comes from Coriobacteriia bacterium, assembly GCA_007125735.1. Lineage (GTDB taxonomy): Bacteria > Actinomycetota > Coriobacteriia > Anaerosomatales > SLCP01 > SLCP01. The sequence goes on from SLCP01000190.1 coordinate 12,784, forward strand.
GCGCAGGACTCTTGAGCAAGCACGCCGGTATCAGGAACGTGAGTGAGATATCGGGTGCCGCCCGTCGCATGCCATGGACCATGGCGATGTTCTCGATAGCATCGCTTGGCATGATCGGCACGCCACCGCTCGCGGGCTTCATCGGCAAGTGGTACCTCGGTCTCGGCATACTCGACGCTGGCCGCCCGTTCTACCTCATAGTCCTCCTTGGTGGCTCGCTGATCGCCGCAGTCTATCTCCTGCCGATCATCTACCGCGCCTACTTCGGCCAACCTCCATCAGCATCGGCCCGGTGCCCCGATGAACGGGAGGCCCCCACAAGCGTGCTGGCACCCGCGCTCATCACAACACTTCTGACGATCGTGTTGGGGCTCGCCGCCACGGTTCCGGGATCCCCGCTGTCCCTTGCACAGCAAGCCGTCGACTCCTTCTTCCGTTAGGCGCGCAATGCACGGGATCGCGGACATCGCAGCACACCCTCTCCCGGCTCTCCTCGTGCTCTGGCCGCTGGTAGCGGCTGCCGCGGTACGACCACTCGGCCGCTGGCGTCCTCGAGTTCGGGATGGCTACGTGCTCGCCGTGACCGCCACGACGATGCTTGGAGCTGCCGCGCTCGTGCCCCTCGTCGCGTCGAATCCCCGCGTTGGAGCCGAGATCCCCGTGATGATAGGACGGCTGACGTTCATCGCTGACCCCTTCGGAATGGTGTTCGCGCTCTTCTCGACGTTCGTGTGGTTCTGCGCCACCCTCTACTCGCTCGACTACCTCTCCCACCACGAACGGCACGATCTCTACCATTGCACGAGCCTTGTCGTGCTGGGCTCGATGCTCGGCGTCGTGCTCGCCGGCGATCTCGTCACGCTCTACCTGTTCTTCGAGGCACTCGGACTCGTGGCGTTCCTGTTCGTGATACACACGAGAACGGCCGAGGCGTCACGCGCATCGGTCACGTACCTGTGGATGACGGTGCTCGGTGGTTTCGCCCTCATCGGAGGCATCTTCCTGACACACGCTCTCGGAGGCGACGTTTCCCTCGCGCCTATACCCTTGCACGATAGCCCCGAGCTGCTTCGATGGACCACCTTCGCTCTGTTCGTGCTCGGCTTCGGCGTGAAGGCGGGCATGGTCCCCGTGCACGTGTGGCTTCCCGATGCGCATCCGGTCGCACCCGCGTCGGCGAGCGCGCTTCTGTCCGGTGTGATGATCAAGGCCGGCGCGTACGGCATCTTCCGGACGGTGAGCGCACTCTTCCGCCCAGAGGTCGTCACCGACGTCTCCGAACAGCTCTGGCGAGCAGCGGCCGGTTTCGGGCTTGCAGTGCTGTGGCTCGGCATCGCAACCATGGCGATCGGGGTCGTACTCGCCCTCGGTCAGCACGAGGCCAAGCGGATGCTCGCCTACCACAGCGTCAGCCAAATGGGGTTCATCCTCGTGGGAATCGGTGCGGCCGGTTACATCGGCCCTGAAGGCGCGATGGGAACGGCGGGTGGCCTCTTCCACGCTGTCAACCACGCCCTGTTCAAGAGCGCCCTGTTCCTCGGTGTCGGAGCGGTGATATACCGCACTGGGCAGGGCGACATGTACCGACTCGGCGGCCTGTGGCGCAGGATGCCGTGGACGTTCGCGTTCATGCTGGTCGCCGCGGCGGGCATCACGGGTGTGCCGCTCTTCAACGGGTTCGTGAGCAAGTGCCTCATCCACCACGCCCTCGAGCAGGCGTACGACGTCCAGCGGCTTGCCTCGCTCGATATCGCGGAGAAGATATACGTCGCCACGTGCGGCGGCACCGCGTGCTCGTTCATCAAGCTCATAGGTCTCGTGTTCCTCGGAAAGCCCGAGCACGAGTACGGCCCCGAGGTCACAGACCCGCCTCCACGCATGCTCGCCGCGCTCGCTCTTCTCGCGGCTGCGATAGTCGCCCTCGGCGTGAGGCCCGGGCTTCTCTTGAACGGGGTGTTCGAACCCGGTTTGCGTGCGTGGGCGCTCCCGACCCAACGGATCGCCTACTACCTCGACGTCTACTTCCTTAGCCCAGCCGACCTCATGTCCGTGGTGGTCGCGTTCGCTATCGGAGCAACCGTCTACGTCGTAGGAATGCGGTTCTCCTTGTTCCACATACACGCCCCCGCATGGGTCGGCGTCGGCTACTGGTACCATGCGTCAGCGCGCGGGTTCCTCGCATGCTCCGCTTGGGTGGGAGACTCCTACGACGCCTACCTCGAAGCTGTCTCGCGGTTCCTGCGCAACACCCTCATCGGCGCTCGATCGATGTGGCGAATGATCGAGCGGGATATCGACCACCTCGCGGTGATCGTCGCGACGGGCATGCCAGGGATCAAGGGACGCCACTTCGTCAGGACCGCCCACGCCGCCCTCGATAAAGAGCGGGAGGCGACCGTACGGTATGCCGTGACGAAAGCTCATGCGTGGCTCCAGAGCCGCGAGGACTTCGACGCACGGCGCTCGCACGACACGCTGGAGGCGGTGCGAGATATCGCCGCATACATGACGAGGCGCCAGCACGGGCAGCGCACGCGCACACTCGCGGAGATGGTGCGCTCGGGTGAGGCCGAGGCGGCCCGGCGCGCGTTCGAACACGTCATGCACGAGATTCGCGCCTACCGCAGCGGGGTCGCGCATACCGCCATCGAGTTGGCCGAACAGCGCATGAGCGGACTCGACGTCATCGACCAGATCTCGGAGGCAGCCGAGCGCCTGTCACGCGAGGAGGGGTTCGACCGCAGGCTGCGCACACCACTCGAGCACGAGCGTCCTACCCGCGTCGCACTGCACGACTCGCTTGGAGCAGACGCCGAGCGGGTCACGGACACGGTGGGCCGGTGGCGAGCACGCTGGTTCGGACATGCGGAGCGAGCCGTGCGCCGCAGCATCGAGATCACGAGACTCGTGGTCGAGTCCGCCACCGAGGAGCACTCGCGCTGGGCGATCCCGCAGCAGGTCGACCCGAGGACCGTACTCAAGATGCGTCGGCGGATTCAGCGATACGCACGTGACACGAGCCTCGGTGTGGCAGCGATCGTTCTGTTCTTCCTCGTCGTGGTCGTCTCCGTTCTCGTGGGATCCGTTCGGTGAGCACCACTGGCTCGGCACGTGCAGGCGAGTCGCGGTTCTCGCCACGTCCCCGGCTCGGTGACAGAACGGCAACGCCATCTGGCGGCCCTCGATCCACGCATCCTATGCTCGCCGTGCAACGACGGAATCCTGCATCCACACGAGGCGGCAGGCGCGTGAAAGGCACTGCGATGGGCAGCATCATGGACCTCCTGCAGATCGGCGGCGGCATCGTCCTGTGCGCGGGCTACGTCCCGCAGATCCGGCGCATCATCACGACGCGCTCGGCCCACGACCTCAGTCTGTCGATGTGGCTCAGCGTCCTCGCCGGCCTCATGGCCATGGAGGTCTACGCCGTCCACCTGCTCCTCACGACCGGGACCGTCGCCGTGCTTCTCACCAACACCGTGAGCCTGCTGTTCAGTGTCGCGATGGTGAGCCTCATCCTCACGTACGGAGCACGCCCTGCCGGGATGCGTCTGCTCCCGAGGCTTGCCGCACGCATCGTACACGCCGATGCCGCACCAGCCGTCGTGCTCGCTGAGGTCGAGCAGGCTGCCTGATCGCAGGGCTGACCCTGTTCACCGCCATGCAGTGGTCCCGCCCTGATGCAGCACGCCCGCATTGGGGAACACACTGCGTATGGAACCGGATCAGTCCGAGAGGTGATCGGCATGGACATGGACGTCTATCGAGCACGCATCGACGAGTACAGAGACCGTATCCCCGAGATACGGGAACGCATAGACGAGTGGCGCGAAGAGCTGCCCGAGCCCGAGGTCATCGAGACCGCGGCGGGTGCGGCCATGTTCGGGCTCGGAGCGGTGGCTGCGGTGTGGACTTCACTCAGCGGACGGCGGGGCATCTGGGCGTGGTTCCTTCCTGCCGTACTGCTTACCGGAGGGGCCGCTCTCCTCATCGCCGGAGCACTCCAGATCAGAGAAGAGCGCATCGAGGTCGCCGAGGAGACCGTGCGTGCCGAACTCGGACGGCTCGACCCCATCGCGCGCGCCAAAGTGATGAAGGACATCGCAGAGGAGCAGCTCTCAGTACTCACGCGCAAGACCGAGACCGAATAGCAGCCCGGCGGCACGATGGCACGTCGGTCCGGAGAGCGTGCTTACCGAACGCGTGCCGCACTCGGCATCGCGATTTACCTGGCGCTTGCCTTCGCGCCGCTCTCGCTCATGCTCCTCTCGCCGCTCGGGCCCGCGCGAGCGCCCCTGCAGGAGTTCGCGGTGGCGCTCGGCTTCGTGGCGCTCGGTATCCTCGGCACGCAGTTCGCCGTCGCCGCCCGTATCGGTCGCCTCAAGGCACCCTACGGGGTCGACGCGGTCTACTACTTCCATCGCAGGATGGCTGTCGTGGCGCTCGGTCTTGCGGTCGCCCATCCCGCCTTGCTGATCGCGGAAGCGCCCGGGCGTATCGGTCTCCTCAACGTGGTCACGGCCCCGTGGCCGGCGAGGTACGCGGTCGCGACGGTTGCAGTACTCGCGGGAATCATCGCGACCTCACTGTGGCGCCGCAAGATCAGGCTTGGGTACGAGACGTGGCACGCCGGACACGGTCTCGCTGCTCTCGTGATTCTCGTGCTCGCCGCACTCCACGCGACCGGAACCGGGATCTACACGGATGACTGGAAGATCTCGGCTCTGCTCTTCTACCTAGCGATATGGGTCGCAATACTCGGCTACATCCGTATCGGTAAACCAGTCGCACAGTTGCGACGCCCGTATCGCGTGACTCGCGTCGAGCGTGAATCCCCGGACACGTGGACGCTCACGTTCAGCCCTGAGGGACACGACGGCCTCCGGTTCAGGCCTGGTCAGCATGCATGGATCACCCTCGGCCGGTCGCCGTTCTCGTTCGAAGCCCATCCCTTCTCGTTCTCTTCCAGCCCAAACAGGGAAGGTGGCGGTTTCGACATGACCATCAAGGAGTTGGGGGACTTCACGTCGACGATCGGGACGTACGGCCCCGGGACGATCGCTTACGTCGATGGCCCGTTCGGCGCGTTCACGACGGACCGTCACCCGGCTACGCGCTACGCGTTCATCGCCGGGGGCGTCGGCATCACTCCGCTGATGAGCATGGTGCGCGATGCGGCCGACCGGGGCGACGAGACGCCGATATCCCTCGTATACGGTGCTGCCACCCGAGAGGACCTCGTCTTCTCCGCCCAGCTCGACGAGTTGTCCTCCCGAATCGATCTCGCCACCACCTACGTGCTCGAGGACCCCCCACAGGACTGGGAGGGCGAGACCGGCATCATCACCGGAGAGGTCCTCGAGAGGTCCCTCGGCTCCGTCGATGCATACGAGTACTTCATCTGTGGCCCCCCGGCGATGATCGACGGGGTGGCGCGGTCACTCGAGGATCTGGGTGTCGACAAGCGGCGCCTGCACTACGAGCGCTTCGAGATCGCCTAGGAGGGTTGCCGTGCGCCACCGCTACACGGATATGCTGGTCGCGGCGACGGTCGTCCTCGGGCTCGCGGCCTCGCTCGCTGTGGCTCTGGCGCGCACGCAGTGAGGGGCCTGTGCCCCGTCAACGCGTGTTGAGTCTCCCTGCGCTAAGGCGTAGAGTTCGATGTCTGCCGACGAGCCGACCTGCCGAGGAGTTTCCTGTCGCATGCCCGATCGAACTGCCGCACACACCGCGTCCGACCGCGCCCGCACCGCCCGGAGCATGCTGGCCGGAGCGAAGGATGTGTCCCCCATCATCCTCGGCATCGTCCCGTTCGGCCTCGTGGCCGGTGCCGCTGTGGTCGAGGCCGGATTCGGGTTGGTCGAGGCGATTGGGATGTCGCTACTTGTCAACGCCGGGGCGTCCCAGATAGCGGCGACCGCGCTCTTCGCCGAGGGGGCACCGCTGTGGGTCGCCATCGGGACGGCGCTGGTGATCAACGTCCGCATGCTCATCTATGCGGCATCATTCGCACCAGTGGTCGTGCCTCACACGAGCCGTCGCGGCCGCGTGTTCCTCGGCCACCCGTTGGTGGATCAGTCCTACGCCGTGACGATGACCCGCGGCCGCTTCCGCGACGACGTCGACGTGGTGCCGTACTACGTCGGCTCGTGGCTCATCCTCGCGTCACTCTGGCAGGTCTCCAACGTGGTCGGCGCGCTCGCGGGACCGTTCGTGCCACCCGAGTGGTCGCTCGATTTCACCATTCCGCTCGTGTTCCTCGCGATGCTCGTGCCCGTGCTCAAGCGCCGCACCGACATCGAGGTCGCACTCGTGACCGGTTTCGCTGCGGCCCTTCTGGTACCGGCGCTACCGATGCAGACAGGGCTTCTCGCCGCCATAGCGGCCGGCTTGGGCTGGGGAGCACTGCGTCATAGCGACGAGCGCAACCGCACGGGCGCTCGGACGGGGGCTTCGAGATGAGTGCTGCCGCTGCATTCTGGACGCTCATCGTGCTCCTCGCCGCGGGCACGTTCCTGATGCGCAGCATACCCCTGTGGCTCCACGGGCGCTCGCTCATGCCCCGCTGGATCGATCGGTTCCTGCGATACGTGCCCGCCGCTGCGCTCACAGCGCTTATCGTGCCCGGCGCGCTGTACGTGCGATCGAACGGCGACTACGAATTCGCCCCGGAACGCATCGTGGCAGCTGGCGTCGCACTGCTGATCGCGCTCAGGACGAGGAGCGTGGTGGCCACGATGCTCGGCGGCATGGCGGTGTTGTGGGTGGGGCAGATACTTCTGTGACGACACGACATCGAGCAGAAGTAGGTGGGCCTCGTGAAGCTTCGCATCGTACTCGGCATACTCCTGCCGCTCTGCGGCCTCGGGCTCGCTGCGTGCGCACCGGGCGAGTCGGCCGACGAGGGCCTGTCGATGCCTGCGGACGGTGAGGGCGTCGAGCTCCCCGACCCCGGTCGAGACGGAGAAGCCTCCCTCGAGCAGGCCCTGTCCGAGCGCCGATCGGTCCGCTCGTTCGCAGACGCCCCGCTCGACATGCGCGCGATCGCGCAGCTCCTCTGGGCAGCGCAAGGAGTGAGCGACCCCGCACGCGGACTGCGCACGGCGCCCTCTGCCGGCGCGACCTACCCGCTCGAGACGTACGTGGTCGCCGGGAACGTCACCGGTCTGGAGCCGGGTGTGTACCG
>SLCP01000127.1 GCA_007125735.1 Coriobacteriia bacterium
AGCCGCCTCGAGGTGTCGCGCGGAGTCGAACACCTGATCGCCGCCGCAGGAATGCTCGAGGGGCGCGGTATAGCAGCGGATGTCGTCATCGCGGGACGCGGACCCGCGCTCGGTTCGGCGCGGCGGGCGGCTGCGGGTGCGTCGAACGTGCGGGTGGTGGGCGAGGTACCGAGCTTGCCTGCCGTTCTCGCCGCCTTCGACGTGTGTGTGTTTCCCAGCGTGGACGGGGGCGCTCCGACGGCGCTCATCGAGGCGGCGGTGCTCGGCAGACCCATCGTGGCAAGCGCGGTGCCCGGGATCGCGGGCCTGTTCGCCGACGGCGAAGAGATCGTGCTCGTGCCACCGGGTGACGCCGAGGCGATCGCCGAGGCTGTCGCCGTGCTCCTCGCCGATCCGGGCTCTTCCCGGCGGATGGGAGAGCGTGCTCGCAGCCGGGCACTCGACGAGTACTCGGCCGATGTAGCGGTGGAGCGGAGCTTGAGGTTGTACCGCGAGTTCCTGGCTCGCTGACCTATCGGTCCCAATCGTCCTCGTAGCGCTCGATGTCGTCTTCGCCGAGGTACGCTCCTACCGCGACCTCGATGACCTTGAGGGCTTCGTCCCCGATGTTGGTCAGACGGTGGCGCGAGCCGACGGGCACGTAGGCGGACTCGTTGGGGCCGAGCTCGATGTCGCGTCCGTCGAGTTCGACGAGTGCGCGTCCCTCGACCACGACCCAGTGCTCGCTGCGGCGGGCGTGGCTCTGGAGCGAGAGCCGTCTGCCGGGCTCGACGTGCACCTCTTTGATCTGGTATCCGGCAACACGCAGCAGCACCGTCCACCGGCCCCATGGCCGCACGTTGGTGCGGTGCTCGACGACCTCCGGGGCGCCTGCGGCCGCGAGCGCTTCGACGACGAGCCGCACGTCTTGCGCTCGGTCCTTCGCGGCCACGAGGGTCGCGTCGAGCGTGTCGACGACGAGCACGTCCTCGAGCCCGAGCGTGGCGACGAGCCGGTCCTGAGCATAGGTCGTGACTCCTCGGCTATCGACGTCCACGGAAGGGCCGATGAGCGTGTTGCCGTGCTCGTCGGCGTCTGCAAGGGTTTCGAGCGCGAGAAGCGAGCCCACGTCGCTCCAGCGCATCGCCGAGGGAACGACCGCCACTCGCTCGGACACCTCGAGGACGGCGCGGTCGAACTGCACGCTCGGAAGGGCAGCGAAGCGGGCGAGGGCCTCGGACTCGGTATGCCACGCAGAGGGCGGCACGGAGGCTGCGAGCCACTCGGCGGTCTCTGCGATGCGGTGGGCCTCGCTGGAATCGGTCGTGGCCGCGGCGGAGCCTGCCGAGCGAAGCTCGCCGAGGACGTCGGCGGCCCGGGCGACAAGCATGCCGGCGTTCCAGAGGTAGCCACCCTCGGCAAGATACTCCTCGGCAGTCGGGCGGTCGGGCTTCTCGGTGAAACGCGCGACCCGGTAGCCGATCGTGGCCGTGGTGCCGCCAGGTGTCCCGTCGCACGTAGATCCGCCGCCGTCCGTGTCCGGGATCGTTGCACCCATACGGATGTAGCCGTACGCCGTCTCCGGCTCGCTGGGCGCGAGTCCGATCACCGTGAGGAAACCGGCGCGTGCCAGTCGAACCGCCGCATCGAGCGTGTCGCGCCACAGGGGCCCGTGCTCGAGTAGGTGGTCTGAGGGAAGGACCGCGATGAGCGCTCCTGGGTCGCGCTGCTCCACGTAAGCGGCGGCGAGCGCGATGGCGGCTGCGGTGTTGCGTGCCGCCGGTTCCGCCACGACGTCGGGGCACACCTCGTCGAGCGCCGGTTGGCAGACGAGGTGGTCGCGAACCTCCGTGAGCAGACGCGGGCTCGTCAGGACGTGGATGCGATCGGGGCCGCACTCCGCGGACACTCGTTCGACCGCTTGCGTGATCAGGCTCGTGCCACCGAACGTGGCGAGGAGCTGCTTGGGTGCGAGTTCTCGAGAGAGCGGCCAGAACCGGGTACCGGAACCGCCGGCGAGGATGACGGCGTGCAGGTCGGGGATAGGGCGTGCTTCAGGGTGTGGCATGCGCACTCCTTGGTGGCGGTCAGACGCTCGCGTCCAGTATATCGCCCGCATCCAGTCGCTGCCGGTCGTGCGTGGCCGCACCCGGCTCGATGGGGCACAATAGGTGTGTTCGTAAGAGGCGATGGGCGGGAGGTGGTCCCACGTGGGCGACACGGCGGACACAAGAGATGATTCGCGCGGGATGAGCGAGGAGATCTCGTTTGGAACCGATGGCTGGCGCGCCGTCATCGCCGATGACTTCACCTACCGCAACTTGCGGCGGGCGGCGGACGCAACCGGCCGGGTCTTCGCGAACGAGCACGCGGGCGGGAGGATCGTCGTGGGCTACGACACCCGCTTCGAGGGGGCGGCGTTCGCCGCGGCCGCTGCCGAGGTCATCGCAACCCACGGGCTCGAGGTCCTCGTCGCCGATCGCTACATGCCTACGCCTGCGCTCTGCTGGTCGGTCGCGCGCGACTCGCAGGCGGTAGGCGGCGTCATGATCACCGCGAGCCACAACCCCGCGAAGTACTCGGGACTGAAGATCCGTATGGAGGACGGCGGAGCATCCCCTGTGAGCTTCACCGACCGGGTCGAGGCGGCACTGCAGCCCGAACCGCCCGCCGCACGAGGTACCTACGCCGTCGCGGACCTCATGTCACCGTATCTCGAGGCGCTCCTCGGCGCGGTAGACACCGATCTCATCGCGCAGGCGGGACTTCGTGTCGTCGTCGATTCTCTCTACGGAGCCGGTCAGAACTACCTCGCCGACACGCTCCGTGATGCCGGCGTCGACGTTGCCGAGATCCATGCCGAGCACAACCCCGGCTTTGGGGGCCTTCACCCCGAACCCATCCCGCCCCACATCGACACCATGCGTCGGGCCGTCGTCGTAGGACAGCGCGATGCCGGCTTCGTGACCGACGGTGACGCAGATCGCATCGGAGCGGTCGACGCATCCGGAGGCTTCGTCAACCCGCACCGCATCATCTGTCTCATCGCGCGCCACCTGGCCGAGGACCGCGGAGAGACCGGACGCATCGTCAAGACGCTTTCGACCTCGGTGCTCGTCGACCGTCTGGGCCAGCGGCTCGGTCTGCCGGTGACCACCACCCCGGTGGGCTTCAAGTGGATCTACGAGGAGATGCTCAAAGGCGACGTGCTCGTAGGCGGCGAGGAGTCGGGGGGGATCGGCATCCCGTCACACGTGCGCGAGCGAGACGGACTGCTCATGGCCCTCCTTCTCACCGAGATGATGGCGCAGCACGGCCAAGGTCTCGGCGAACTCGTATCGGACCTCATCGCGCTCACCGGTCCGATGGAGTACACGCGAGCCGACCTCGCACTCGAACCGCACGTCAAAGACGCGTTCCTCGCCAGCATACCCACGCTCGCGCCGGCGACCCTTGCCGACCTCGAGGTACTCGACATCATTCGCACGGACGGCCTCAAGTTCCTCCTCCCTGACGACGCGTGGCTCCTGCTCCGCCCCTCGGGCACCGAGCCGCTCGTGCGCGTGTACGCGGAGGCCTCCTCGGCCGGTGTGGTGGACGACCTGATCGCGGTGGGTAAGTCGATCGCATCCGGGGAGCTCTGACGCGCGTGCGGGTCACGATGCTCAACAAGTACTACCCGCCGCACCTCGGCGGCATCGAGTTCCACATGCGCGACCTTTCCGAGGCGCTCGCGCGGCGCCCCGACACTCACGTCCGCGCGATCGTCGCGAACGAGGGCGGCAGACGCGTCACCGAGACGCTGAACGGCGTGGAGGTCGTCCGGCTGCCGAGGCGCGCCAACGCGGCGTCAACGCCGATCGCGCCGTCGATGCGTGCGGCCATCCGATCCGAGGCCGCTGCGTCACCAGCCGAGCGCCCCGACGTCTTCCACCTGCACTTCCCGTACCCCTGGGGGGAGGTCTCATGGCTCGCGGCAGGAGGTGGCGGCCCCGCGAAAGGCAGCACGGCGGCCGCAGCCGCCCGCGTTCCCGCAGTGGTCACCTACCATAGCGACATCGTGCGACAGAAGGCCGGGCTTGCCGCGTACCGGCCATTGCTCGAGCGATTCCTCGACCGAGTGGACCTCATCATCGCGAGCTCGCCTAACATGGTCGACCACTCCGCGTTCCTGAACCCGCGCGCCGAGAAGTGCCGGGTCGTGCCGTTCGGCATCAACGTCGACGAGTTCGCCGCCACGCCCGAGCGCGCCAGGCGCGCAGCCGAGCTCAGGCGCGGCTACACGCGACCCATCATCCTGTTCGTCGGCCGCCTCATCTACTACAAGGGCGCTGACGTGCTCGTCAAGGCGATACGCGACGTCGATGCCGATCTCGTCATCATCGGCACCGGCCCGCTCGAGTCCGAACTGCGCGCCATCGCCGCGGACGCCGACATGCTCGATCGCGTGACGTTCCTCGGCTCGCAGCCATTCGGCGAACTCGTGGCCTGGTACCACGCCGCCGACCTCTTCTGCCTGCCGAGTGTCGCGCGCTCCGAGGCATTCGGACTCGTGCAGATCGAGGCGCATGCGGCCGGCACACCGGTCGTGTCGACCACGCTCACCACCGGCGTGCCCTTCGCGAACGAAGACGGCGTGACCGGCTTCACCGTGCCGCCCTCCGACGTCGACGCCCTCGCGAACGCGCTGCGCACGCTCGTCGACGACCGCGATCTCCGTGAACGCTTCGGTCGCCAGGCACTCGAGCGGGCACGCCGCGATTTCACCATCGACCGCATGGTCGATGACACGCTCGAGGTCTACGCCGAGGCGGCCGAGATCCGCGCTCGGGCCGACGGAGCCGCCGCGTGAGGCGCCGCTCTTTCATCGCGCTCGCGCTTCTGCTCGACGCGGTGCTCGTGAACGCCGGTATCGCCATCGCATTCGTCGTGCGTTTCGGGGGGATCCCGCCTGCGTTCAACTTCAACGCCTACCTCGGCCTCGCACCGGTCATCACGCTCGTCTATCTCGGTGCCGGCTACATCTACGGTCTCTACGAACCCGAGCGAACCGAGAGCGTGTGGGACATCATTCGCGCCGCGTTCATGGCGGTGACGCTCGGCGCGCTCATGACCGCCGCGATCGCGTTCCTCGCCGGGCCGCGGTTCTTCTCCTTCAGCCGATTCGCCATCGGACTCGGCTGGCTGTTCGGCATCGTCTTGCTCGTCGGTTGGCGCATGGCGTTCATGAGTCTCGCGCAGATCCACTGGCCCGAGCAGCGCGTGCTCGTGGTCGGTACCGGACGGGTCGCTCGGGAACTGGCTCGGGAGCTGGCCGCACGGAGCCGGTGGGGGTTCACCGTGGTGGGCTTCCTCTCCGCCGACGACGAACCGGGATCCGCCGATGCGACCACCGCCGATGCGACCGGTGGCGGCGCGCCTCCGCCGCCTGCCGAGATAGACGGCCTCCCGCTCCTCGGCGGCCCACGCGATGCCGGGCACGTCGCCAGGGCACACGACATCGATCGCGTCATCGTCGTGAGCCCCGTGGAGCTGCGTGACCTCATAGAGCACCTGGTCATCGCCGAGGAGATCGACGTGCGTGTCGACGTGGTCCCCGAACTCTACGAGGTCTTCATCGGAACCCTCGACGGTGTGGTGGCGGACATCCCCCTGATGGAGATCACGCGATCCGGGCGTCCACGCTGGTACGCCGCGCTCAAGCGTATCGTCGACGTCGCACTGGCGATCGTCCTTCTCGTCGTGTTGTCACCCGTGTTGATCGCAGCCTCGCTGGCCGTACTGATCTCCATGAGGTGGCCGGTGCTGTACGTACAGGAACGCTCCGGGGTCGACATGCACCCCTTCCGGCTCTATAAGTTCCGGACGATGGTCCGGGACGCCGAGGCGATCTCCGGTCCGGTGCTCGCGACCACGGCCGACGCACGCATCACGCCCCTCGGTCGCTTCCTGCGGACGTACCGTATCGACGAACTTCCGCAGTTGCTCAATATCATCAAGGGGGACATGAGTTTCGTCGGGCCGAGGCCCGAGCGCCCCCACTTCGTCGAGCAGTTCGTCGCGGAGATACCCGGCTACCGGGAGCGCTTCAAGATCAGACCAGGCGTCACAGGGTTGGCGCAGGTTTCTGGAGATTACGCGACGACTCCGGAGCGCAAGCTCAAGTACGACCTCATCTACATGTATCATCAGAACCTCCCGATGGACCTGCAGATCCTCGTCGAGACCGCCCGCGTGGTCCTTACTGG
>SLCP01000061.1 GCA_007125735.1 Coriobacteriia bacterium
GTGGTCGTGGTGACCGGGTGTCTCGCCGCCATCGACGCTCCGATGCTTGCGCGCCTCGGCGAGCGTGTCATCGTCGAGGCCGACAAGGACGTGGTCGCGCAGAGGGTCGCAGGACTCCTCGGCATGAGCGAAGCGTATGAAGCGGCGCCGGAGGTAGCGACGGACGCGGACGGCGCGCACGCTCGCGACGCGGCCCTGCGCGCGCGCGAAGCGTTCCGGACGCGTGTGACCGTGAAGGTCGAGGATGGGTGCGACGCGTTCTGTGCCTACTGCATCGTCCCGCATGCGCGGGGACTCCCGCGGTCCGTCCCGCTCGTCACGGTGGTGGCCGAGGTCGAGGCGCTCGTAGCGGCAGGCGTGGCCGAGGTGGTGCTCGCCGGCATCAATCTCGGCCGGTACGCGGACGACGCATTCGGCGCGGGCCTGCCTGCGCTCGTCGAGGCCGTCGCCGGGACCGGTGTGGCGCGCGTGCGGCTCTCGAGCGTGGAGCCCGGCGATCTGACGCCGGAGCTGCTCGACGTGCTCACGCGGACGGAAGCCGCGTGTCGCCACCTGCACGTGCCGCTGCAATCCGGTGCGGACACGGTGCTCCGCGCGATGGGGCGTCCCTACACGGTCGCCGCGTACGCGGAGCGCATCGCCGCGGCACGCGACGCGCTCCCCGGTCTCGCCGTGACCACCGACGTCATCGCCGGCTTCCCCGGCGAGAGCGAGGCAGACGCGCGCCGAACGCTCGACACCGTCCGCGAGCTCGCCTTCGCGCGCCTGCACGTCTTCCGTTTCTCGCCGCGTGAGGGTACACCCGCAGCGGAGATGCCGGGGCACCTCGACCCGCAGGAGGTCGCCGCGAGGGCCGAGCGGTTGCGGGAGCTCGATGGCGAGCTTCGCGACGCGCACGCGCGTTCGCGCCTGGCCGAGGAGGTCGAGGTGCTGATCGAGGAGGTGCGACCCGACGCGGACGGCACGCTGGTCGCGACCGGCACGACGCGCGAGTACCTGAGGGCGCAAGGGCCTGGCACGGGGCGTGCAGCGGGGGATATCGGCACGCTTCGCGTGACGTCGCTTCAGGGAGACGTGCTCCTCGGCGAGTGGCTTTAGCGCCCGCTAGCAGGGGCGGATGAAGCAGGAATACGCCGTGAGGTGGTAGAATCTGCAGTACGTATGCGGTCTGCGCGATAGGCGACGGATCGCCCGAAAGACAGTAGGTGCGCACACGTTGGAATCAACCCAGATACGACTCGTCGTCCCGCCCGAGTTGGAGATGACCGATCTCCTCGGCAGGGCAGACGACCTTCTGCGCCTCATAGAAGGCCGCTTCGAGGCGGACATCTCCGTACGAGGTAACGAGATCAGCATCTCGGGCCAGCCCGGCGAGAGCCAGGCGGTCTCCTCGCTGTTCGCCGAGATGATCTCGCTCGTCGAGAAGGGCGAGCGGCTCACGCCCGAGAACCTCGAGCGCTCCATCGAGATGCTCAAAGAGGGTGAGTGCTCTCCGAGCGCGCTCTACTCTGACGTGCTCCTGACGCACAAGGGCAAGGCGCTCCGTCCCAAGACCGCGGGCCAGAAGCGCTACGTCGACGCGATCCGTTCGCACACGGTGACGTTCGGCATAGGCCCGGCGGGCACCGGCAAGACCTACCTTGCGATGGCGATGGCGGTCGATGCGCTCAAGAAGCGTGAGGTTGGACGAATCATCCTCACTCGGCCCGCCGTCGAGGCGGGGGAGAGCCTCGGCTACCTGCCCGGCACGCTCTTCGAGAAGGTCGACCCGTACCTGCGACCTCTCTACGACGCGCTTTTCGACATGATGGACATCGAGAAATCGCAGCAGTTCATGGACCGCGGCGTGATCGAGGTCGCTCCGCTCGCGTTCATGCGCGGGCGGACCTTGAACGACAGTTTCATCATCCTCGACGAGGCGCAGAACACGAGCCCCGAGCAGATGAAGATGTTCCTCACCAGGCTCGGTTTCGGCAGCAAGGTCGTCATCACCGGCGACATCACCCAGATCGACCTGCCCAAGGGCGCATCCGGACTCAAGCAGGTACGCGACATCCTGACCGGCGTCACCGATATCGCGTTCATCGAGCTCGGTTCGCGTGACGTGGTGCGCCACAAGCTCGTGCAGCGCATCGTCAGCGCGTACAACGAGTACGAAGAGGCGAGGACCGAAGCCCGAGATGGATAGGACCCCGAGCCCTTCTGCCACGACCCGTACCAACGGGAGCAAGTGGTGGGAGCGCAGACGTAACCGAGTCATCCTCCCGGTCATCGCCGTGGCGCTGATCGCGGTGCCCCTCGTCATCCAGACACCGCCGGTAGGCGTGTCCGAGGGCGAGCCGGCGCCGCGTACGTTCCGCGCCAACCGGACGGTGCAATTCGTCGACGAGGCCGCCACGGAGGCTGCTCGCGCCGCCGCTGCAGAATCGGTCGAGCCGGTCTACGTGTTCGACGCCTCGGTCCTCGCCGAGGCGCGCGGTGACGTGGGCGCGTACTTCGATGCTGTTCGGCAGCATCGTATCGAGTACGGCACCGAGCCCACGGAGGCTGTGAACGTGTTGCCTCCGGCGATGACCGGCTACGACGACGCGTGGACCGAGACGCTCGTCACCGTCGACGACACGACGTTCGGCCGCGCAGCTCGGGCGACCGAGCAGCTCGTCACGACCGTGCTCTCGCGGCGCTTCAATCCCGACGAGCTCGGCGCGGTGATGCAGCAGCTCGAGGAGAGTGCGGACAGTCTCGCGCTCGCGCCTGCGGTGCGCGAGGCGATCCGAGGGGTCGCCACTGAGAGCGTGCGCCCCACGCTCGTGCTCGACCCATTCGCGACTGAGGCGGCACAGAGTGCTGCCGCTGAGGCCGTGGACCCCGTCGTGATCGTGAAGCAGGCGGGCGAGAACATCGTGCAACGCGGCGACATCGTCACCGCGGAGCACCTGGAGATCATCCGTCGCCTCGGTCTGCTCGACCAGGGCGGGTCGGTACCGTCTCTGGCCGCACTCTTCCTGCTCGCGACGCTTGCGGTCGCGGCGAGCGCGGCGTACCTGTGGCGCTTCGAGCGTCCCGTCTTCGAGCGCGCGCGCGACCTGCTCATCGTGACGACGCTCGTCGCAGGCGCGGTCTGGTCGACCCGTGCGATACTCTGGCTCTTCCCCGAGGTCTCCCTCTACATCCTGCCCATACCGCTCGCAGCGATGCTCGCGGCTCTCCTCGTCAACAATCGCGCAGGGCTCCTCACCGCCGTGCTCTCCACGATCGGCGGCGTCCTCCTCGGCTTCTCTGAAGGAGCGAGCGCCGTCGCGATGCTCGTGTGGAGCGTGAGTTCGGTCGTGGCCGTGTCGTTCATGACCGAGCGCCGTCGCCTCTTCTACGTGGGCATGTTCCTCGTGACCTCGGGCGCCGTGATCGGGTGGGCGGCATCGCTCGCCGGCGGCGCGCCTCCGTTCGAGTCGCTCTCGGCGGCCGCCAACGGCGCCCTCGGCGGCATGTTCGCCGCGGTCCTCGGCTACGGGCTCCTGCCCTTCTTCGAATACGCGTTCGGCGTGACGACCGACGTGCGCCTGCTCGAACTCGCGAGTCCGGGGCATCCGCTCCTGCGCCGCCTCATGGTCGAGGCGCCCGGCACGTACAACCACTCGGTTCTGACCGGCAACCTCGCAGAGACCGCTGCCGAGGCCATCGGCGCCAACCCGCTCCTCGCCCGCGTCGGGGCGTACTACCACGACGTCGGCAAGGTGTACCGTCCCGGCTTCTTCGTCGAGAACCAGGCGGGCGAGATCAACCCGCACGACGAGACCGCGCCGACGCTCTCGGCGCTCATCATCACCGCTCACGTTCGTGAGGGCGTCAAGCTCGCCGAGGAACACCGCTTGCCCGCCGAGGTCATCGAGATCATCGAGCAACATCACGGCGACAGCCTCGTGAGCTACTTCTACGACAAGGCCGCGTCACAGACGGACGGCGCCGTGGCCGAGGCCGATTTCCGGTACCGTTTCACCCGTCCGCAGTCGCGCGAGGCGGCGCTCGTCATGCTCGCTGACAGTGCTGAGGCCGCGGTCAGGGCGGTCAAGAAGCCGTCGCTCCCGCGCGTCGAGCACGCGATCCGTTCGGTCGTCGATGCAAAGGTCGCCGACGGACAGCTGCACGACTCAGACCTCACCCTCGCCGATCTCGACAAGATCGTACATGTCTACACGAAGCTGCTGACGGCGAGCTACCATCCGCGCATCGAGTACCCTGAAGCCATGCCGAGGAGAGAACATGCGCATCAGCATCACCAGTCATAGGGAGCCCGAGCCGCTCGATCTTGGGGCCTTCGAGATCCTTGCCGAGTTCGTGCTCGACAGGGAAGACGTGCCTGAGAGCGCCGAGTTGTCGATCGCGGTGGTCGAGGTCGCGGAGATGGCTACCTTGAACGAGCGCTACCGCGGCAAGGAAGGTCCCACGGACGTGTTGTCGTTCGGGTGCGACGACCCGTGCCCGGTCGACAGCGACGAGCCGGTCACCTTGGGCGACGTCGTGATCGCGCCTGAGGTCGCCGAGGCCCAAGCCGCCGAACTCGGGCACACGGTCGAGGTGGAACTCAACTTGCTGCTCGTGCACGGGATACTGCACCTGCTTGGCTACGAGCACGATTCCGACGAGGGGGCCGCGGCTATGCAGGCGCGCGAGCGCGTGCTGCTCGACGGGTACAGTGCGAGCGCGTAAGAGGGGGTGCCGGTGAAGAGCCGGTCGCTGCTGTGGAGCTTCGACTACGCCATCCAGGGGATCGTCTGGGCGTTGCGCACGCAGCGCAACATGCGGCTGCACGTGCTGGCGGCCGCGGTGGTCCTCATCGCCGCTCTGGTGTTGGGTGTAGATCGGTTCGAGATGGTTGCGCTGCTGTTCGCGATCGGACTCGTGCTCGTTGCCGAGCTCGCGAACACGGCGGTGGAGGCCACGGTCGATCTTGCGATAGACGGCCCCGACCCGCTTGCCAAAGTCGCCAAGGACGTCGCAGCCGGAGCGGTGCTCGTGTCGAGCATCATCGCTGTCGCGGTCGGCTACATCGTATTCTTCGAGCGCTTGACCCGCCTTGCCGAGCGCGGTCTGCTCTACGTGCGTCACTCGCCGGTTCACCTCACGGTGATCGCACTCGGCCTGACCGCGCTTGCGGTGCTCGCCGCAAAAGCGTTCACCCGGGCCGAGAGCTTCATGCGCGGCGGATGGCCGTCCGGTCATACCGCACTTGCGACGTCGGCCGCGACCACGATCGGCTACGTCACCCAGAGCGCATCCGCTGCGGTGCTCGCGCTCTTCATCGCCGCCCTCGTCGCGCAGAGCCGGGTGGAGTCAGATGCGCACACGATACCCGAGGTGTTGTTCGGGGCCGTGTTCGGCATTCTCATCACCACGCTCGTTTTTCAGGTATTCTTTGTCTGACCGCTGACTCGTACAGGAGAGGTCCTTGGTCGTCCCGATAGTCGTAGTCGCCATCATCGTGCTCGTCGTGGTGAAGGCGCTCATGGCCGCGGAGGAATCCGCGGCGTCGCACATCACGCGAGGCCGGGTCATGCGCCTCGTAGAGTCCGAGCGCAAGGGAGCGTCCGACTTGGAGCGCCTCGTCGACGAACCCGGACGCTTACACGCGGCTGCTGCGATGGCGTCGGCACTCGCGTACACCGCGGCTGCCGCGCTCTCCGGCATCGCGGTCCTCCTTGCCTACGATGCATGGCCTGCGTGGGCAGCCGCCATCACGGGTGCGGGGGTCGCCCTCCTCGTGCTCTTCGCCCTCGGCGACGCGCTGCCCCGAACGCTGGCTGCGCAGAACCCGGAGGGCGTAGCACTCGCGTTCGCTCCGTTCGCCCGCCGGATCGTCCCGGTGCTCTATCCGATCGCCCGCCTCCTCAACACTCCGTGGCGCATGGGGATGAGGCTCGTCGTGGGCGAGCGTGCGGCGCACTCGGCGTGGGCGACCGACGACGAGGTCCGCGCCAACGGCATCGATGAGGAGGAGGCCGCGCGCGAGGAGGCCGAGGAGGCCCTCATCGAGGCGGTCTCGGAGTTCTCCGAGAAGGTCGTGCGTGAGGTCATGGTCCCGCGGACCGACATGGTGGCGGTTCCGGTCACCGCGACCCCGGCGGCGGTCGTGTCGACGGCGGTGGCCGAACACGTCACGCGGCTTCCCGTGTACGGCGAGAACCGCGACGACATCGTCGGTATCGTCGATGTCCGGGA
>SLCP01000142.1 GCA_007125735.1 Coriobacteriia bacterium
CTCTACGTCGAGCGTCCCAAACGCTCGGTGGTCGGCAACGTCTACCTCGGCAAGGTGACCGACGTCCTGCCGGGGATGCAGGCCGCCTTCGTCGACATCGGACTCGAGAAGAACGCGTTCCTCTACGTCGACGAGGTGGTCACGCTCGAGGGCGTCGAGGCCCAGGGGCGTCGCTCGATCGCAGAGCTGTTGGCCCCGGGCGAGCAGGTCATGGTGCAGGTCCTCAAAGACCCGATGGGCACGAAAGGCGCCCGGGTGACGACCGACATCACCCTGCCGGGCCGGTTCATCGTGCTGATGCCGTTCTCGGCGTCGGTGGGCGTGTCGCGCAAGCTTCCCGATGACGAGCGCGACAGGCTTCACGCGGTGGTGGCGCCCATGGTCCCCGAGGGCGTCGGCGCGATCGTGCGCACGGTCGCCGAGGGCGTGGCTGCAGAGGAGATCGTCGCCGACCTCGAGTTCCTTATGCGCCTGTGGAAGCGGGTCGCACACCAGGCAGATGAGGGACTCGCGCCCGAGGTCATCTACACAGAGATGGATCTTGCGCTGCGTCTCGTGCGTGACGTGTTCTCGGCCAACTTCGAGCGACTCATCGTCGACGACAAGACGACGCACGGCAAGCTCGTGTCGTTCCTCAAGAAGACCTCACCCGACCTCGTCAAGCGAGTCAGCTTGCACAAGGACCGATCTCCGCTCTTCGAGTCCTACGACCTGCTCGACACCGTCGATTCGGCGATGCGGCGCACCGTCGAACTGCCTTCGGGAGGCCACATCGTTATCGATCGGGCCGAGGCTCTGACCGCCATCGACGTCAACAGCGGCAGGTTCGTGGGCCGCAAGAACCTCGAAGACACCATTGTGCGGATAAACCTCGAGGCTGCCGAGGAGGTCGCCCGTCAGTTGCGGTTGCGCGACATCGGCGGCATCATCGTCATCGATTTCATCGACATGGAAGAGCCCGTCAACCGCGCTGCTGTCACGAAGCGTCTGGCCGAGGCGGTCGAGCGTGACCGCACGAGGACCCGCGTCGGGGAGATGTCGAGGCTCGGGCTCGTCGAGATGACGCGCAAGAACGTCACTGAGGGTCTTTTCGGTGTGCTGACCGACGTGTGCCCGTGTTGCGCCGGTGAAGGCCGCGTGCTCTCTCCGCTCACGCGGCGCACCGCGGTGGAGCGCACGATGCGAGAGATCCTCGAAGCGGGCCGGTCGCCTGCCTACCTGTTCGGCGTCCATCCGGAGACGTACGGTTTGCTCATGGAACCGGGGCGGAACACGGCTGCGGCGCTCAAGGCTCAAACGGGCAAGCACGTCGTCATCGTGGCGGAGCCCGATTGCGCGCCGCTCGAGGTACGCGCTCTCATCGAGGGCGCGACGGGGAGCTGGGGAGGTCCCAGGAAGGCGTGAAAACTCGTTGACGCTGGTAGGACCCTCTGCTAGAGTATCCCTTCGCGCATGGAAGCGATAGAGAGGGTAACGATGTACGCTGTGGTGTCTACCGGCGGTAAGCAGCATAAGGTCGAGGTGGGTAACGAGATCGTCGTCGAGAAGCTCGACGCGGTCGTCGGAGAGAAGGTCACCTTCGACGTCGTGTTCGCGACCGACGGCGAGCAGTACGTGACCGACCCCGACGCGCTCGCCACCGCTCTCGTGACCGCTGAGGTCGTCGAGCACTTCAAGGGCGACAAGCAGGTCGTTTTCAAGTTCAAGAAGCGCAAGGGCTACAAGCGCCTCAAGGGTCACCGGCAGCACCAGACGCGCGTCGTGATCACCGACGTCGCGCTGTCCGGCGGTTCGGGAGTGGCCAAGAAGAAGGTTGTAGCGAAGCCCGCCGCCAAGCCCGCCACCAAGCCGGCCGACAAGGCCGAGAAGCCGGTGGCACAGGCCGAGAAGCCCGCGCCAGAGGCGAAGGCCCCGGTCGCCGAGTCCGCGCCGGCCGCGGATGCAGCCGTCGAGGCCGTCGAGGCGGCCGCGGGGCAGTGCGAGGCCGTGAAGGCAGACGGAGAGCGCTGCGCCAACAAGGCCAAGGAAGGCTCGAAGTACTGCGGCGTCCACGCCAAGAAGTACGACCAGTAGGGCGGCCGATACCAACCTCGGCACGCGGTTTGTTGCGACCGTGAGGAGATCACGGCGCTGATGCACGAAAGCAGGGAGAACAATGGCTCACAAGAAAGGTCTCGGCTCGACCAAGAACGGTCGCGATTCGAAGGCCAAGAGGCTCGGTGTGAAGCGGTTCGACGGTCAGGAAGTGACCGCCGGATCGATCCTCGTGCGTCAGCGTGGGACCCGTATCCATCCGGGCGACAACGTGGGCCGCGGGGGCGACGACACCCTCTTCGCCAAGGCAGATGGCGTCGTGGAGTTCACCACGGGCCTCAAGCGTCGCGTCCACATCCGACCGTTCGAGGGCTAGCCTGCGCGGTCGGCCCGCTTGAGCGAGACTCACGACGAGACACGAGCCCTCCGCTGAGTTACGGGCGGGGGGCTCGTCGCATGTGCGGGCCGCGACCGCGGCTCCCAAGGTAGGCGACAGCAAGACAGCAGGATGGCAGGACGAGATGTTTGTAGACCAGACGACCATACACGTGAAGGCCGGCGACGGCGGCGGAGGCTGCACGTCGTTCCGGCGAGAGGCGCACGTGCCCAAAGGCGGACCGGACGGCGGCGATGGCGGCCGAGGCGGCGATGTCGTGCTCCAGGCCGACGCGACCGTCTCCAGCCTCATCGACTACCACTACCGGCGTCACTACAAGGCGCAGCGCGGCATCCACGGGAAGGGTTCCCGGCGCCACGGAGCGGCCGGGGAGGAACTCGTGTTGCCCGTGCCGCTCGGCACGATCGTCCGTGACGCGGAGACCGGCGAGCAGCTCGCGGACCTCGTCTACCACGGCCAGCGGATCATCGTGGCACGGGGTGGCCGAGGAGGACGCGGCAACATCCACTTCGTGACCCCGACCCGACGTGCTCCGGCGTTCTCGGAGCTTGGCGAGCCTGCCGAGGAGCGCAGCGTGGCGCTCGAGATGAAACTGATGGCGGATGCCGCGCTTGTCGGGCTGCCCAACGTGGGCAAGTCATCGCTCATCGCGCACTTGAGCGCCGCGCGGCCCAAGATCGCGGATTACCCCTTCACGACGCTCGTACCCAACCTCGGGGTGGTTCGCGCCGGCGAGCACTCCTTCGTGCTTGCCGACGTTCCCGGACTCATCGAAGGCGCGAGCGAAGGCGTGGGCCTCGGCCACGAGTTCCTGCGGCACATCGAGCGCACCGCGCTCATCGTCCACGTCGTCGATCTCACCGGCGGGTGGGAGGGGCGCGATCCTGTCGATGACATCGAGACGATCGACCGCGAACTAGCGCTCCACGCGACCGAGCTGGCTGAACGTCCGCGGGTGCTCGTGGGCAACAAGGTCGACGTCGAGGGTGCGCGGGACGCGTCAGAGGCTGTCGCGCGGTATGCAGTCGAGCACGACGTGCAGTACTTCGCGGTCTCGGCGGTGACCGGTGAGGGCCTCGACGGGCTGGCGCTCGCGGTGGGTACCATGGTCCACGACCAGCGAGAGGCTGCATTGGTCGAGGAAGCGCCCGCGGCGGTATACACTCCTCTCCAGAGAGAGGACCGCTCCTTCGTCGTCGAGCGGACCGGGAAGCACTCGTTCGCGGTGAGGGGACGAGCGGTCGAGCGGATGGTTATCATGACGGAGATCGACAATCCCGAAGCGACCGCCTACTTACAGAAGCGCCTCGCGAAGGCCGGCGTGGAGTCGGCTCTGATCGAGGCGGGTGCGGTCGACGGCGACGAGATCGCCATCGCCGGTGCGGTGTTCGAGTTCTCGGGGATAGCGGCCGATGACCCTGAAGTGGCCCACATCGAGGACGAGCCGGAAGATGCGGATGTCGTCTCTGATGAGGCGGCCGAGGAGATCGAGGTGTCTGACGCCGCCGAGGCGGAAGCCGGGAAGGACGAGTGAGGTGGCCGAGTCGAAGCGCGTGGTCGTGAAGGTCGGGAGTTCGACGCTGGCCCCTGAGGGCCAGGGGCTCGACCGCGCCTACGTCGACTCACTCGTCGACCAGATCGCCGCGCTCCGCAGCGCCGGCCACCAGGTGGTCCTCGTCACCTCGGGAGCGATCGCGGCCGGACTCGAGGCGCTCGGATTCTCGGCGCGCCCCAAGGACATGCCGTCGCTGCAGGCGGCGGCGTCCATCGGCCAGGTGCAGATCGTCGGGATGTACGCGGCGCTGTTCGCGTCGCGCGACGTCCCGGTAGGCCAGGTCCTCCTCACCCGCCACGACACCGCGCACCGGCAGGCCTTCCTGCACGCGCGCGACACGCTCGAGCGTCTGCTCGCGCTCGGCGCGGTGCCGGTGGTCAACGAGAACGACACGGTGGCGGTCGACGAGATCCGCTTCGGCGACAACGACACGCTTGCGGCGCTCGTGGCGACGATGATCAAGGCGGACCTCGTGGTCCTGCTTACCGATATCGACGGCCTCTACGACGCCGATCCGCGGCTCGTGCACGAAGCGCGCCTGCTCGAGCGCGTCGACGAGCTGAGTGATCACGTGGTCACCGCGGCGGGGGGAAGCGGTTCTGCGGTCGGCTCAGGCGGCATGGCGACCAAGATCGAGGCCGCACGCGCGCTCATGAGCTCCGGCATCCCCATGGTCGTGTGCGACGGGCGTCGCGACGGCGTGCTTGCCGACGCGGTCGACGGGGTCGCTGTGGGTACGCGGTTCGAAGGCGGTTCGGCCTGCCGAGGAGCCCGCAAGTCGTGGATCGCCCTCGGCGGCGCTCCTAAGGGCGAGGTCGTCCTCGACGACGGCGCGGTCGAGGCGGTCACGGGTCGCGGCAAGAGCCTGCTGCCCGCGGGCGTGGTCGCGGTGAACGGCGCGTTCGGCGCGGGTGATGCGATAGTATTGAAGGACCTTGCCGGGCGCACGGTCGCACGAGGTCTTGCGGGCGTGTCCTCGGCCGACCTCGAATCGGTGAAAGGCTTGAAGACGGCCGACATCGCGGGCGTGAGGCCGGATGTCGCCGGGCGCGAGGTGGTCCACCGCGACCACCTGGTGATCATGTGAATGTCCGGGGAGTAGACACTCCGGCACGAGGCGGCGGCGACGCCGTGAAGGGGTGAGCACATGTCAGAGGTGATGAACCTGGCCCTCCAGGCGCGCAAGGCCGCGGCGCGGCTCGGTACGACCTCCACCGAGCAGCGGAACCGCGCGCTCCTCGCGATGGCCGGCGGCCTCATGCACGCCCAAGACGAGATACTGGCGGCCAACGCGAAGGACATGGAGGCGGCGCGCGCCAAGAACGTCGCGGCCTCACTTCTCGACCGCCTCGAACTCGACCCCGGGCGCTTGAAGTCGATGTCGGAGGCGCTCAAGGCGCTTTCGCTCCTGCCCGACCCGATCGGCGAGATCGTCGAGGGACACACGCTTCCCAACGGCATCCAGCTTTCGCAGGTGCGCGTGCCGCTCGGCGTCGTCGCGATGATCTACGAGGCGCGCCCCAACGTCACCGCGGATGCGGCGGGACTGTGCGTCAAGACGGGTAACGCCGTGATACTGCGCGGCGGCTCGCTCGCCGTACACTCGAATCTCGCGCTCACGAAGGTGCTTTCGAACTCCGCTGCCGGTGCAGGGCTGCCCGCAGCGTGCGTACAGAGCATCGAGTCTCCCGAGCGTGAGGCCGCAGAGGAGCTCATGGGCTTGCACGGCCACATCGACGTGCTCATCCCGCGGGGCGGCGCCGGGCTCATCAGGAACGTCGTGGAGAACGCCAAGGTCCCCGTCATCGAGACAGGGGTGGGCAACTGTCACGTCTACATCCACGAGGGCGCGGATCCAGAGATGGCTCACCGCATCGTCGTGAACGCCAAGTGCCAGCGCCCCGGGGTATGCAACGCCGCCGAGAGCCTCATCGTCGACGAGGCGGTCTACGAGCGGGTCCTCCCGCCGATCCTCAAGGAGCTCGAGAGCAACGGCGTGACGATCGTCGCCGACGACAAGGTACGCGCTCTCGGCGCCGTCATGCGCATCGAGCATGCGACCGAGGAGGACTGGGCGACCGAATACCTCGACCTCAAGATATCGGTGAAGGTCGTCTCCGGTCTTGATGAGGCGATCAACCACGTCAACACCTACGGCTCCAAGCACTCCGAGGCGATCGTGACCGGCGACTA
>SLCP01000210.1 GCA_007125735.1 Coriobacteriia bacterium
GGGTGGGGCGCACCGGAGGTCGTCTGGGCGGCGGTCCTCGGCACCGCGCTGCTGCCCGTCCTCGTCCTCTACGAGCGCACCCGCGACCATCCGATCGTACCGCTCGGCATGTTCGCCAACCGCAACCTCGCCGTAGCCAACGTCGCCACGTTCTTCGTGTACGCCGGCTTGTACGGCACCTTCTTCTACGTGTCGCTGTACGCGCAGACCGCGCTCGGGGCCTCGGCCACGATCGCCGGAGCCTTGTTCGTCCCCATCACGGTGCTTCTCTTCTTCCTCTCCCCGTATGCGGGGCGCCTCAACGACCGCTACGGTCCGAGATGGCTCATGTGCTTCGGGCCGCTCGGTGCCGCCGCCGGACTCGTGATCGCTGCGATGACGGGGTTCGGGCAGCTCTGGACGGTACTCGTCCCCGGCATCATCGTGTTCGGCATCGGGCTCGGCTTCACCGTGGCGCCCGTCACGGCGACCGCCATCGGCTCTGCCGAGGAGCGATACTCGGGGGCGGCCTCCGGCTTCAACAACGCCGTCTCCCGCATCGCCGGCCTGCTCGCGATCGCGATCATGGGTGTCGTGGTCGTGCAGCTGTGGCAGGCGGGTCTGGCCGCCTCGGCGACGGACGCCACGGCCCCCGTGCGCGCCACGCTCGAGTCCGTCTCCGACCAGGCGTTCGTCACACCGGACACGAGCGATCTGGCCGCCGAGGAGGCCGCGGGCGTGATCGCCGCGACCGCAGAAGCGTCCCGAACGTCGTTCCGCAACGGCATGCTGCTCGCGGCCCTTCTCGTAGCACTCGGCGGCCTCATCTCGGCGATCTGGCTGCGCAACCCGGAGCACACCTGCGGCACAGCCGATCTCGCGTGCGAGACAGCTCCCCCATCCCAGTAACGAAAGAAGCCCGCCGTTTCCGGCGGGCCCCGTCAGGTTCTGTGGTGGCCAGAGACGGACTTGAACCGCCGACACGCGGATTTTCAATCCGCTGCTCTACCACCTGAGCTACCTGGCCGTGTGGATGCTGGAACATACTACCCAGGCCCTCGGCGACGGTCAAGGTGAGCCGCGCACGGCAGGTCCCGATGGTGCGCCGATCGCCGGTGCCGGTGCGAAGCCGCCTACCGCCCCTGCATCTGGCGCAGGTACGGATAGGGATTGACCGCTCCGCGTCCCGGCAGGTGGATCTCGTAGTGCAGGTGCGGAGCGCTCGCGCTCGCGTTGCCCGTGTAGCCCACCGTACCGATGGTCTGGCCTGCGGTCACGCGCCCCGACCCGACGATGATGCTGTCGAGGTGCATGTAGTAGAACGTCCATCCGTTGTCGGCGTTGAGACGGATGAGCAGACCACTGGTCGCACCGTTCCCTCGGCTGACCGTGCCAGAGAGCGTCGCGACCACGGGCGTACCGGTTGCCGCCATGATATCGGTCCCGATGTGACGACGTCGTCCGCCCGCTCTCGAGGCGCCCCACGTGTCGCTGTAGTAGTTGGGACCGGCGACAGGGAACACCATGCCATTGGGACCGGCCACGGCAGCAGCGGCGGGAAGCGGTGCGGCCGCGGGACGAGAGGATGCGGCAGCCGCTCGCTGACGTGCCTCCTCGGCCCGGCGGGCCTCCTCGGCGAGCTCACGCTGCACGCGCTCGTACTCCGCGCGCTTCGACTGGAGGCGCTTCTGGAGCGCGTCCCGCTCCGCCTTGAACGCGTCGACCTTCGCCGAGCGCTCGGCCTGCTCTACCTCGAGGCGCTCGCGGTCCTCGCGCAACTCTGCGAGCAACCCCTCGACCTGCTGGATCGCGCTCGCGTCGTCCTGTGCGATGCGAGTCGCGTAGTCGAGCCGCGTCACGAGGTCGTTGAAGTCTTGAGCACCGAGCAGGAATTCGATGAAGCCGAGGTTGTCGGCGCGGTACCACGACGAAACGCGAGCCTGAAGCACGTCTTGGGCCTCGCCAAGGGCGACCTCGTTCTCGCCGATGCGCGCGGTCGTGTCCTCGATGGCCTTCTCGGTCTCGTCGAGGGCCCAGAACGCCTTGTCGTAAGCGGCACCCGCACGCGCGAACTCGTCGTTGATCTTGTTGAGCTCGGCCCGCAACTGCTCGACGCGCTGCGCGTTCGCATCCGCGTGCTCGGGAACGAGCAGCGCCACGGCGACGAAAGCCGTGACGATGAGGCAGAGCGTGCGTCTGAGTGTCGCTGTCCCGGTCATTACCACCCGGTTCGTTGCCGATTCCCGTGCCGATACTCGCGCGCGAACCCCCGCGCGACCGTGCTCGACCGCTCAGTATAGCACGTGGCAGGCCAGGTCGGCCGCACCGGACACCGGGTACGCAACCCCACGCGACCCCGCGCCGCGCTCATCTGCGACCTACGGGAACATCGCGTCGATCTCGGTGGCAAGCGCGTCCGACAGAACGACCGGGCCGCCAAAGAGCAGCGCCGTGGTCACGTCTCCGATGTTGGCGCCCATGCGCACCTTGGCGACCGGCTCGAACGCCGCCGGTCGTGTGAGCAGCAGCACACCATCCCTGCGGCCGGTGGCAGCCGCACCCGAGAGGGCGTCCGGGAAGCCAAGTCCCGTGGCGACGCCCACGTAACCCCATGTGGCCCACCCGCGCGTGCCCACCGCATGATCGGCGAGATTCGCGGCGGTATGAAAGCGTGACGCGCCCGACACGCGCTGCACATCGGTCAGGCCGCCGTTCAGGTTCGATGCGGCCGCAGCGGCAGCGGGCGACACGGCGGCCTCGCCACCGACGATGGTCACATCGAGGATGTCCCGCGCCTCGATGAACCCGGCGGCCTGCGGGTGGAGCGATGCGCTCGTGGTGAGCAGTACCGGGATACGCTGCGAGAACGCGTACGGTCCCGCCGAGAGCGCGTCGGCGAAGTCGTCTCCGCGAACGAGGAACGCCGCATCGACCGTCCCACCCTCGGCGACAACAAGCTGGCGGACCTTCTCGGCCACCGCCCGCGCGGTCTCGTAGCGGTTGTCGCCCGGCAGGCGGACGACATCGAACTGGAGAGTGTCGGTGAGGTAGGCGGTCGTGGCCGAGGAGATCACTGCCGTACCCCCCACGACGTACACATCGCTGACCCCGAGCCGTCTGAGCTCGAAGACCATCTCTTGGAACGCATCGGTGAATATGCTGTCTCGCACGAGCAGTAGCGGCGCGTCGAGCGCGCCCGCGAGAGCGGAGGCTGCGAGCGCGTCAGGGTAGTTCGCCCCCGTCGCCAACACTGCCGCAGTGGCGGTCGCGAACGAGGAGCGCGAGATGGCGATCGACGTCGCGTAGCGATCCTGACCCGAGAGACGGCAGACCTGCGGGGCGTCGACATCGGCCCGGAGCGTGAAGTCGGCCGGCTGGACCAGCGGCTGGAACACGGCGACGACGACGTAGTACGTGCCGCTCCCGTCGGGAGGAACGAGGTACTCCATGACGGCCGGATAGGTTATCGGCGTGGCGGAGACGGCTATGCGACGGGCAAGCTCGGCGAGGTCGGTGGTCGCCGGGTCGTAGAGCCGCAGCTCGAGATCGGCCACGGCGATGTCCGCATCGAGCGTGAGCCGTACGCGCTCGCCGGCGGCCAGGTCGATGCTGTAGACGCGCCGATCGATGCTTGACGGTCCGACGGTCCCCGCGACCTGCACCCCGGGCGAGAGTGGTTCACCGGGCAGGTCGGTCGCGAGCGGCGTGATCTCTCCGGCCGAGGCTGCCGGCAGGGGCGCGGCGAGCGCGCATACGAGCGCGAACGCGATGAGCACGCTGACGGCAGAGTGGGCGGGTCGGGCCATACGGATCACTCCTCAGCACACGGCAGCGGATGTCGATGTCCGCCACGCGGGGACGGCCGCTACTGATTGTGCATGACACGACCGCGTGCGTCCACGCGCAGCCGCTGCCTCCGAACCCTACAGAGCCATCCACACGAGGTACGCCGCCGCACCGATGAGCGAGACGCCACCGACCCGTTGGAGCCACACGGTCGCCTTGGAGAACGTACGCATCCCCGCGAGCATCCCAGAGAACACCGCGACGAGCAGGAGCGGGGTTCCTCGGCCAAGACCGTAGAGGAAGAGCAAGCCCGCGCCGGTCGCAGGATCACCGCTCGCGGCGGCGAGCGTAGCGATGGCGGCGAGCACCATCGAGGTGCACGGCGGCACGACGAGGCCGAACGCGAGCCCGAACAGCCCGGCCCCGAGCAGGCCCTTGCGCTCGGGACGCTTGAGGAAGAAGCGGTTGGCGAAGTTGAACTCGAACCGGAAGACGCCGAGCATCTGCAAGCCGAGCACGACGCAGACGGCCGCTATCAACCAGAGCGCCCACTGGCCCACGAGTATCGCCCGACCGAGGGTGGCCGCGAGTACGCCGATTCCGGCCGAGGTCACCGCCACGCCGAGGATGAAGACGCCCACGAGCCCGAGCGAGCGCACCGTGGTCTCGCGCGCGTCGGCCGCACCGGGAAGCGCGCCGGTCACGTAGCCGAAGATCGCGGGCACCATAGGAAGCACGCACGGGCTGAAGCCGGCGATCACTCCGCCGAGGAGCGCGATGGCGAACGAGAGCGCCGTGATGCCGGCGGGGTCGGTCCCGAGGCTGAGTGCGAGTTCCTCGATCATCCGCCGCTACTCCGAGGCCGCCACGAGGGCGTCGAGTCGCGCGCGGAAGTCGGTCTCGGACATCGCGCCGGTATGCTGCTCGAGGACCGCTCCGTCAGGAGTGAGGAAGATCGTGGTCGGCACGAACTGGAACTGGAATCGCTGGAAGAGGGGGCGCGTCCGCTGATCGCCGGTGGGGGCGTCGACATACGCGACCGTGTCGACGTACTCGGGCATCACGCGGGACACGATCTCCTTCATCTCGATACACGGGGGGCATCCGCCCGAACTGAAGAGCACGACCACCGGGTCGCCTGCGGCCAGTGCCTCATCGAGTGCGACGACCGGATCGACCGCTGCCGGGGCATCTGCGCCGAAGTCGACGGGCTGTTCGGCCGGCCGATCGAAGAGGCGCACGCCGATGATCACCGCGAACACCACGACGACCGCAAGGCCGATGAGGACTCGGCTGCGGGTATCGGGGGCAGCGGGCGTCGCGTCGGGTGCCTCCTGAGCAGCCGGCTCGGTATCCGGCCCATCGTGCGTTACGTCGTCGTTGTGCGTGTCGTCGCTCATGTGGTCCCGCTCCCTACATCGAGTCACGTATGAGGCGTTCGAGCTCCTCGCCGCTCGGAATCCTGCCCGCTGCCTTGACCTGTTCGTCGATCACGAGACCGGGGGTGGTCATCACCCCGTACGCCATGATGTCGTCAAGCTCGGTCACCTTCTCGACCGTAGCCTCCACACCCATCCGCTCGACGGTCTCGCGGACCGCCTCGGCGAGATTGGTGCAGCTGGCGCAGCCAGAGCCCAGTATCTTGATGTTCATCATCACAATCCTTTCCCTACCTGAGCGTCGTACCCGCAATCATCGTGCCGTCACAATCCGCTCAACTCGGAAGCCACCTGCTGCAGCGCGTCGCGGTCGAGGGTGTAGTACGTCCACAGCCCCTCTTTGCGGCCATGCACGAGACCGGCTCGCCGCAATACGTTCATGTGGTGAGAGATCGTAGACGCAGCCAATCCGAGGTGCTCGCCCAGCTTGCACGCGCAGACCTCCGCCGGTCCGCAGCACTCTTTGTCTGCGTCCGACCGCGACGCCTCGCCGAGGAAGCGCAGGATCTCCCTGCGCTGCGCAGACGCGAGCGCCTTGAAGGCCTCGTCGAGCGAGGAGGAGCCCGGCACGCGATTGTCCACCGTATCCCTCACCAGATCATCCCGAACACCCAGCTCCCAAGCGCCGCGTACACGATGACGATCGCGACGTACACCGCCGTCTTGGCGGTGCCGAGCACTTTGCGGATGACGAGCATGTTGGGAAGGCTGAGCGACGGGCCGGCAAGCAACAGTGCGAGCGCCGGGCCATCGGCCATGCCCTTGGCGATGAGGCCCTGCAGAATCGGGATCTCGGTCAGCGTCGAGAAGTACATGAACGCGCCGAACGCCGCCGCGATGGCGTTGCCGGCGATCGAGTTCTCGCCCACGAGCGAGACCACGAGTTCGTCGGGGATGAACGGCATGACGAACCCGGCGATGAA
>SLCP01000032.1 GCA_007125735.1 Coriobacteriia bacterium
GCAGCACCGCTGCGAGTACGGTCTGAGCACTACGGCGCGAGAGCGAGTCCTTGGCGTCCGAGTAGAGGCGGTCCTTGAGCGCGTCGAGGTAGACCGAGGAGAGGTCGGTCACGCAGTAGCCGTAGATGGCGTGGTAGACCTGGTGGAACTTCCAGGCGTCGTACGAGGCGGTCACGCGGTCGGTGAGGTCTGCGAGGCGCACGAGCGCGTAGCGGTCGATCTCGGGCATCTCGGCCCACTCGACGGCGAGACGCGGCTCGAAGTCGTCGAGGTTTGAGAGCAGGAAGCGGAAGGTGTTGCGGATGCGGCGGTACGCCTCGCTCGTGCGCTCGAGGATCTCGTCGGAGACGGAGATGTCCTGGCCGTAATCTGCCGCGGAGGCCCAGAGGCGGATGATGTCGGCGCCGGACTTTGCGACCACATCGAGCGGCGAGACCACGTTGCCGAGGGATTTCGACATCTTGCGGCCCTCGCCGTCGACGATGAAGCCGTGGGTGAGCACGCGTTCGAACGGCGGCGCATCGTACGCGCCCACGCTCGTGAGCAGGGCGGACTGGAACCAGCCGCGGTGCTGGTCCGAACCCTCAAGGTAAAGTTCAGCTGGACGGTGTAGCTCGGGACGGGCGTCGAGCACGCTCGTGTGGCTCACGCCACTCTCCCACCACACATCGACGATGTCGTCCTCCGGGACGAGCTTCGTGCCGCTACAGCGACCGCACGCCGTGCCCTCGGGCAGGTACTCTGCGGGGTCCTTCACGAACCACGCGTCTGCACCCTCTGTCTCGAAGAGCGCGATGACCGCGTCGAACGTCTCATCGGTCGCGACCGTCTCGCCACACGAGGCGCACGTGAAGACAGGGATCGGCACGCCCCACGCGCGCTGGCGCGAGATGCACCAGTCCGGCCGGTCGCCCACCATCGCCGAGATGCGATTGACCGACCAGCCCGGGATCCACTCGACCTGCCCGATCGCCTCCATCGCGCCCGCGCGCAGCGGGCGCACGCCGTCTGCGGCGCCGTCCATGCTCACGAACCACTGCTCCGTCGCGCGGAAGATGACCGGCTGCTTGCAGCGCCAGCAGTGCGGGTAGCTGTGCTCGACCTTGCCGGCAGCGAGCAACGTCTCGCGCTCAGCGAGCCACTCGACGATGCGCGGGTTGGCGTCGTGCACGCTCATGCCCGCGAACGGTCCACCGCCCGCATCGAAGACACCGTCGTCGTTCACGGGCATCGGCATCGGCAGCCCGTGGCGCACGCCCATGAGGAAGTCCTCGTCGCCGTGGCCGGGCGCGGTGTGCACGGCACCGGTACCGGTCGACAGGTCCACGTGCTCGCCGATGATGACGACGCCCTCGACACCGTCGTGGATCGGCTGCGCGTACGTCGCACCGGCGAGCTCTGAGCCCTTTACGCGTGGGCCAACCACCTCGAAAGAGCCTGCCTCCCAGCCCGCCACCGTCGCGACGGCCTCGACGAGCTCCTCGGCAAGCACGTACACGCGCCCGTCGCGTTTTACGCCCACGTAATCGGCGCCCTCGGCGAGCGTGACGGCGACGTTGGCGGGCAGCGTCCACGGGGTCGTCGTCCAGATGAGCACGCTCACGTCACCCTCAGCGTCCCACGGTGTGTCCGAGGTCATGCGGAACGCGACGTAGATGGAGTTCGAGGTCTCGTCGGCGTACTCGATCTCCGCCTCGGCGAGCGCGGTGTGGCACCGGATGCACCAGTGGATGGGCTTGGAGCCCTTGTAGATCATCCCGCGGTTGTACATCTCCTTGAAGATACGGACGTTGCCCGCCTCATACGACGGACTGAGCGTGAGGTACGGGTCTTCGAAATCGCCCACCACGCCGAGGCGTTGGAACTCCTCGGCTTGCACGCCCACGAACTTCATCGCGTAATCGCGGCACAGTTCGCGGAGCTTGGCCTGCGAGATCTTCGCCATCTTCTCGGGGCCGAGGTTCTTCTCGACCTGGTGTTCGATAGGCTGGCCGTGACAGTCCCAGCCGGGCACGTACGGCGAGTAGTGGCCGCGCATCGTCTTGTAGCGCACGATGAGGTCCTTGAAGACCTTGTTGAATGCGGTGCCCATGTGGATGTGGCCGTTGGCGTACGGAGGGCCGTCGTGGAGGATGAACGGCTCGCCGTCACGGTTAGCCTCGAGCGCGCGCCCGTGTAAGTCGATCTCGCCCCAGAACGCCTGCCACTCAGGCTCGCGCGTCGCGAGACTCGCCCTCATCGGGAACTTGGTGCTCGGCAGGTTCATCGTCTGCTTGTAGTCCACCTCGGCCGTCCTCTCGGTCCGTCACGCCGCCCGGCGCTCAGTGCACGAAAAAGCGCGCTCGTCCTCATCTGCCTGGGACGAAGCGCGCCACACGTATCGCTCCGCGGTACCACCCGGCTTGCGCGAGCGCGGATGCGCCGCACGCCACTCGGTCCGCCCGGTAACGGGAGCGCCCGTCGGAGCCTACTGGCCGAGGAAGCCGCTTGCTGCGGTCTCGCTCGCACGTTCGGTCCGAGGCTCGGGGGTGATGTTCGCTCCAGCCGGTCCCCGCGGGCTTCCACTGTCCCCGCTCGCTTGCAGAGGGCCGCATGTGCGGGCTACTCGTCCCCGTCGACGCCTATCACGCTGTGTTCGCGGCACCGTTCGCCGCGTGGGTGCGATGGTAGCGCGGGTGCGGAGAGCGGTCAACGCGTCAGGCGTGCTATCGCGGCGGCTCCCCGAACGCCCGGCGCACCGCAGCCTCGTCGACGACGTCGATCTCGAGCTGCTTGTGTCGCGACGTGTGGCCGCGCACGACCGCGACCGCCCCCTTGGGGACCCCGAGCGCCGCCGCCACCACCTTCTCGACGGCCGCGTTGGCTTTGCCGTCGGCGGGAGCGGCGGTGACGCGGACCGCCAGCTCGCTTCCCCGCCATCCTGCGACCTCGTCGCGCGCGGCGCGCGGCGTCGCATGCACGGCGATGCGTACGCTCGCCACCGCACTCGCTCCCCTAGTCGATCTCCTCGATGTCGAGGTCGTCCTCACGCTCGCCGAGCGAGTCGAACGAGACCATCGGAAACTCCTTGGGATCGTCGAGGTCGATCTCGACCGGCATCTCTGGAGCCTCGGTCTCGCCGAGCATCACGCCGGAGACGAAACCGGACTCCGGCGGCTCGGTGCCGAGAGGTGCGGCATCTGACGCCGGTGGCTCGGTGGGTGCAACCGGGGTGTCTGCGACAGGCGGCATGGCCTGAGTCGCGTCAGGCATCGTCGGCATCGCAGGCATCGCCTCTTCGAGTGCCGCAAGCGCGGACTCGGTCGCGACCTCCACCTCGGCCACGACGCCCTCGTCCGTCTCGCCAGCAAGCACGCTGACGTCCTCGGGAAGCGTTATCTCCGACACGCCCTTGAGGTGACTTTCGAGCATCGAGGTGAACCGCGTGCGGAACTCCTCCTCGGCCTGCTTGATGCGCACGAGCTCGCCGGCGACCTTCTGCTTGTTAGTGAGCGCGCTGTGGATGATCTCCTTGGCCTTGACCTCGGCGTCGCGGAGCACCGTGGCAGCCTCCTCGCGCGCCTTGTTCACTATGTCCTCGGCGGAGCGCTGCGCGGCAAGCATCGTGTTGTGAAGCGTGCGCTCCATGTCCTGGTACTGCTTGACCTTCTCGTTGGCGGCTTCGAGGCGCTCGGCCATGTCGATGTTCTCTTTGAAGAGGCGCTCGAACTCGTCGGCGACCTGATCGAGGAACGCATCGACCTCCTCTTCGCTGTAGCCCCTCAGGGAGTGCCGGAACTCCTTGTGGTGGATGTCGAGCGGTGTGAGCTTCATGAGACGTTCCTTCCTACAAGCCGAGCGTGCTTACCAGCATGAAGAGCGCGGGCCGGATCAGATAGCGCAGCACGATGAGTGCGACGAGTGGGGAGAAGTCTATCGCACCTGTCATGGGCACGATACGACGGAAAATACCGATGTAGGGCTCGGCGACGCTACCGAGGACCCGGTAGATGTCGGCGAAGATCCCGTCGCTGCGCATCGGGAACCACGACATGATGACGTAGACGAAGATGAGAAGCGAATAGAAGTCGAGGAGACGCATGAGGATGGCAGCAACGCTCACGAACCCAACTCCTTAGCGCGCACGACCGCGGCGGTGACGGCAGCCGAGACAGCCGCGCGCACCCCGCCCGATTCGAGCGCCTCGATGCCTGCGATAGTAGTGCCTCCGGGGCTTGCGACCCCATCGATGACCTGCTCGGGGTGTTGTCCGGTGGTGTCGATCAGCGATGCGGTGCCCGCGACGGTCCGCACCGCGAGGCGCTCGGCGACCTCACGCGGCAGGCCGTGCCGCACGCCGGCGCGAGTGAGCGCATCGATGAAGAGGGCGACGTACGCCGGGCCCGATCCGGAGACCGCTGTCGCCGCGTCCTGGTAGCGCTCATCAAGCACGATCGCGTCGCCGAGCACGGAGAATACCTCGCGCACGAAATCCACGTGCTCGACGGTGGCCTCGGTACCCCCGCTCACCACGCTCATGCCCTGCCGCACGAGTGCGGGCGTGTTGGGCATGACGCGCACGACCGCCGTGCCGCCCGGAAACAGCGACTCGAGGCGCGCGCACGAGATCCCTGCCGCGATCGACACCACGAGCGCGTGGCCGACCACCGGTGCCAGCCCTGCGGCAACCTCGTCGATGATCTGCGGCTTGACCGCCAGCAGTACGATGTCGGCACCGGGCAGCACCGCCGCCGCCTCAGCGACACACGTCACGCCATGGGCCGCCGCAAGCGCCTCTCGGCGAGCCGTATTGGGCTCGACCACGGTGACCGCAGCGGGTTCGAACTGCTCGGCAGCGATGAGCCCGGCGACGATCGCCTCGCCCATCCGTCCGCCGCCCACGACGACGAGCGACCCCTTGGTGTGGAGCTTCGAGGTCACCGGCGTCACTCCATCGTGAACAGGCCCTTGTCGCGCAGGCGACGCCTGTCCTCGGCAGAGACATCGACGTTGGCAGGCGTGAGCATGAAGACCTTGTCCGAGACCTTCTGCAAGCCCCCGTCAAGCCCGTAGGTGAGACCGCTCGCGAAGTCGAGCATGCGCTTGGCGAGCTCGGGTTTGGTGGCGGACATGTTCATGATCACGGGCGTGCCGGACTTGAACTTGTCGGCGATCGCCTGGGCCTCGGTGAACGCCTTGGGTTCGACGATCGCCATCTTGAGCTGCGGTTTGAAAGAGGCGACCTCGGCACCCGAGGGGACGCCGCGAAGCGATGTGGCATCGCGGGCGCGATCGACATCGGGCTCGCGCGAAAGACGCTTCACCGACGTGGATTCCGAGCCGTACGGCGTGTCGTAGACACTGCGCCCGTAGAAGCCGCCGGAGCGAGACCGCTCCTCGGGCTCGTCCTCGTACTCGTCGTCCTCGTAGTCGTCGTATTCATCGTCCCAGTCGTCCTCGAGACCGAGGCGCACTTTGATGCGATGCCACACGCTCACGTCGTAACTCCTTGCCTGCCAGCGGCTACCTGCCGAAGATCGCTCTCCCGATGCGGACCATCGTGGCGCCCTCTTCTACGGCCACACGGAAGTCGCCCGACATTCCCATCGAGAGTTCATCTAACTCTACCCCATTGAGCGGCATCGCGTGCAGCGAATCGCGCAGTTCGCGCAGTTCCCTGAAGACCCACCTCACCTGCTCTGCACGCGCAAGCGGCGCCATCGTCATCAGCCCACGTACCTCGACGGAATCCATGCGTGACGCCTCGAGGAGCGCCTCACGCACGTCGGCCGGCACGAAGCCGTGTTTGGCCGACTCTCCCGCGATGTTGACCTGCAACAGCACGGCCTGCACGACCCCCGCCTCGGCCGCCTTGCGCTCGATGGTGTGCAGCAACTTGAGCGAATCGACCGAGTGTATGAGGTGCGCGCGGCCCACGACGTCTTTGACCTTGTTCGTCTGGAGCGTGCCGACGAAGTGCCACCGCACGTCGGGAAAGAGGCCGTACTTGCCGAGGAACTCCTGCACGCGATTCTCGCCGAAGTCGTTGATGCCGGCAGCGACCGCCTCACGGATCTCCGGAACACCCACCGTCTTGGTGAC
>SLCP01000014.1 GCA_007125735.1 Coriobacteriia bacterium
TCGAAGAAGTCGCCGGCATCGAGCTCGTCTTCCGCAGCGGGTTCGACTGGCTCGGCAGGCTCAGCGGGCTGCGCCGCCTCTTCAGCGTCCGCGGCCTCTGCGGCCGGCTCGGGCTCTGCGTCCGGCTCGGCGGGCTCCTCGACGGGCTCCTCGGCGGACTCCTCCGTAGGCTCCTCCGCGGGCTCCTCGGCGGGCTCCTCGGCCGCGCCGCCCGGGTAGTGCTGCTCGATCGCTTCGCTAACCGAGGCGGCATCGGCGAGTACGGCCTCGATCTCGAGCGAGAGGTCTTCGCGCACGGTGTCGAGCTTGAACACATCGAAGGGGCTCCCCACAGCCACCGTGAGCATCCCCTCGATCTCGAAGAGCGGCAAGACGTTGAGTCGGTGGGCGAGCGCGGGCGAGAGCAGCTCGAGCGCCTCGTCATCGGGCGCGTAGCTCGCCAGGTCGACCCGCGGGATGCCGAGTCCGTATTCGAGCATCGTGTAGAGGTCGGTCTCCTCGACCAGCCCGCGTTCCGCGAGGATCTCACCCGCCGAGACGCCGCGCTCCTCGGCAGCCGTCTCGAGCGAGGCGGACTGCTCGGCGGTCACCAGACCAGCCTCCACGAGCGCCTCGAGTATGCGTGCGGTGATCGTGCCCGTCTCGCCCATCCCCCAGCGCCCCTCTAGCCCTGCGCCTTGGCGAGTTCCTCGGACACGGCCGAAAGCAGCCGCTCGGGCTCCACCGGCTTGGTGAGGTACTGATTCGCGCCGGTGCGGATACCTGTCGCCATCGCCTGCTCCTCGGTCTTGGCCGTGAGCATGATGATCGGGATCGACTTGTACTTCTGGTCGAACTTGAGCAGGCGGCACACCCGGTAACCGTCGAGCTTAGGCAGCATGACGTCGAGCAGGATGAGATCGGGCATCTCGGCCCGTGCGGTCTCGAGGGCCTCAGCCCCGTCTACCGCGGTGATGACATCGTAGCCGCCGGCCTCGAGGATCGCCTTGATCATCTCGAGAATGGTCGGGCTGTCATCCACCGCGAGGATTCGCGCGTTCGCCATTCCTGACTCCCTCCAACGACATGCCGCCCTACCAGTGTTTATCGCCAGCGGCGGCGGTCCCCTTTAGCCGCGTCTACCGCCTTTCGACACTCTAGCAGACTGCGCTCGCACGTCTTAGCGAGAAGATCGGGCCGGAATCCGCCGAGGAACACGCTCCACGGACCCTCCGGATTGCGGTAGATAGCGGCGAGCGCGTTCTCGTACTCGCGTGCCGCATCCTCTACCGCGCCACGGGCCCGATAGAGGTTGCCGAGGTTGAGGTGAGCGAGCACGAAATCGGAATCGGTGTAGATCGTGCGCTTGAACTCGAACATCGCCTCGTCGAGACGGTCGGTGCGCAGGTAGATGAGGCCGAGCACGTAGCGGGCCGAGGCGAGCAGCGGGTCGATGCCGAGCGCGCGGTTGCTCTCGTCGAGCGCGGACTCGAAGTCGCCGGTGTCGGCGTGCGCGAACGCGGCGAGCAAGTACGCCTCGGCCTTCGAGGAGTCGGTCTCGAGCACCTGCGTGGCGAGCGCGAGCGCATCCGAGGTGCGGCCCTCAGCCGACGCCTCGCGCGCACGAGCGAGCAGCTCGTCGACGGCGGCGGGGTCGGTCGCGGGCGCGGTCTCTGCCGCTGCAGCCGGGGCGGGGCGCGGCTCCGGCGCGGGCTCGGGAACCGCAGGTGCGGACTCGAACACCGACCGGACGGGCACCGGCGGCTCCGGGCGCGCGGGGCGGGCGGTCTCACGCTTGCGCGCCTCGACTCTCTCGGCGAACGAGACCGTCGGACGCGGTGCGGCCTTGCGGTAGAGGAATACGCCACCTATCTCCACCGGCTCGAACTTGTCGGTGATGCTCGTGAGCGTCTCCGAGTGGCCGATGAAGAGATACCCACCGGGATTGAGACTCTGGTAGAAGTTCTCCACCACGCGGCGCGTGGACTCGAGCCGGAAGTAGATCGTGACGTTGCGGCAGAAGATGATGTCCCAGTTGCCCATCAGCGCAAGCGGGTACGGCTCCTTGATGAGGTTGTGGTAGCTGAAGTCGACGAGCCGGCGCACCGTCTGGCGGACCCGGTACCCCTCGGCCGTCAGCTCGAAGAAGCGCGACAGCACGTCGTGCGAGAGGTTCGCGACCGCGCGCGCGGGATAGATCGCCTGCTGAGCACGGGCGAGCGCGCTCGAAGACACATCGGTGCCGAGTATCTCGGGCGCGTAGCCGAGCCCCTCGATCCCGGAGTCGATGAGCGACATGCCGATGGTGTAGGGCTCCTCGCCCGTCGAACATCCCGCCGACCACACGCGAAACGTCGACGAGTCCGAGCCCTTGCGCTCGAGGATCTCCGGGATGACCGCCGAGCGCATCGCGTCGAACTGCGCGGGGAAGCGGAAGAAGCTCGTCTCGTTGATGGTGACGAGGTTCATCAGTTCGCGGAACTCGCCCTCATCGGCCGTGAGCACCTTGAAGTAGTCGCTCAACGAGTCGAGCCCGAACCGCGTCGCCCGCGTGATGAGCGAGATGCGCAGCGAATCGAACTTGGCCTGCTCGAGGAAGATGCCGCTGTGCTCGTGGATGTAATCGCGGAAGAGCTGGAACTCTTCCTCGGAGAGGTCTTTGGGGAGCATCGGGTCGGGTGTGGTCATGGGATCCTACTCCGAGGCGGCCACCTCGTCCGGGGCACCGATCTTCTCGATGAGCCCGGCCGAGAACATCCCGTAGAGGATCTTTGCGGTCTCGAAATCGTTGTAGCCGGTGAGCTCGGTAAGCTCTTGCACGGAGCGTCCACCGTGCAGGAAGCACAGGAGCATCCACTCCTTGGGCTTCAGGTGGATCTCGATCGACTTCTCGCCGGGCGCAGCGGCCATGACGAACCGCGTGTCGAGCGCGGGGATGCGCTCGCGGATACGGTTCCACATCTCGAGCCGGCGCGCCGACTCCATGATGATGTTCTCCACCGACACCGAGATGCCGATGTCTTCTTGCTCGCAGGTGTCCTCGGCCTCGAAGCGCAGGTCGCCCTCTTCCCAGCGGAACAGGTCGAAGAGCGTGTCGTTGATCTGTTCCTGGATGAAGTTCTCGAGCACCTTGCCGTCGAGGTAGCCCTCGTCGACGAGGATCTGCCCGAGCCGCCTGCCTGCCTTCTCCTTCTTCTGGATCTTCTGCAGGCCGAGCGCCTGGCGCAGCTGCTTCTCGGAGATGACGCCGGCCTTCACGAGTCGCTTGCCGAGGGACTCGCGGTTGTAATTCGACGACGCGAAGAACACGCGGCCCTTCTTGAAGCACACGCGTCCCTCGGCGTCAGAACGGGTCATGTAGAGCGTGCCCGTTTTCGAGCCTGAAGACAGGAGCCGGAACATGTCGGCGAGTGAGAAGTCTTTGAGGTTACCCTCGAGCGCCACGAAACATCCTCCCCGCATCGAGCCGACTGATGAGGTGCACCTGGCCACGACGGGCGCGAACAGGCACGGCGCACCCGACGTGCGCCGCGTCAATCGTAGCACGGTGCCGTGAGCGGGCAAAGGTGGAGGCGGGTGTCGGGCGTCCTCGGCGGGGCTACTTCCCCCGCTTCGCGTCGAGCGAGTCGATGTCGAGCGCGAGCGCGGTGAACCCGCCGAGGCGCGTCTCGAGCTCCCAGCTGCGCGAGGACCAGTACGCGGCCGGCTCGTCCTCGAGATGGTTCACGAGGGTGTGGATCGCGTGCCGCTTCTCCTCGGCATCATCGATGACGCGCATCGTCCCCCGAAGCACGACCGACTCGAACGGGTGCTCGCACTCGCCGGTCGTGTAGCCACCGTCGATCACGACGGTCGCGCACGCACGGGGGTTCTCGGCGATGATGTCGAGTTTCATGCCCTCGTGGGCGACGTGGAAGTAGAGACGCCGCGCGGCATCGTCGAAGCCGTAGCTGAGCGTGACGACGTAGGGCTCGCCTTCGTGCGCGAGGCCGATCGTGACGTAGCGGCCCGTGCGCAGGATGCGATCGACCTCGAGCGGGTCGGTGATGCGGCGGTCGGTCCGGCGCATGTGGTGCGGAGGCCGCGTCACGTCACGCCCCGCCCGGGCCCCGGTCGCGGGACGCCTGGAGCGCCGAGATGAGCGCCGCGAGCTCGGGACCGGTAGCGACGCTGCCGTCGTCGGAGACGAGGAGGCCGCCTGCGGCAGCCGCCACAGCGGCCTCGACACCCGTCCGGATGGCGACCGGTCCGCCGGAGCGTATCGCAGAGCCGTGGATGCCGCCGAGCACGGTGAGCCCGTGGCGACGGGCCTCGGCAAGCAGCGCCTCGAACGCGCGTGCCTCGAGCCCGCCGGGGTGGACGGCATCGAAGCCCGCACGGGTTGCGGCGCGGAGGTCCGGGCGGATGTCGCCGTCGGAGTGCCACACCGCGGCGAGGCCCGCGTCGTGGGCTGCCGAGGCGATGCGGCCGAGCCTCGGCATGAGGTCGCCGATCACGTAGTCCGGGGCGACGAGGGGGCCGGTCGCGCCGGCGACGTCCTCGGCGACGACGACCGCGAAAGCTCCCCACTCGGCGGCCGTCTTCGTGTCGGCGATCGTGGCGTTGGTCGCAGCGTCGAGGCGGGACGCGAAGTCGCGCTCGCCGGTGAGCGTTGCGCGCAGGGTAGGCGCCCAGCCGTCCTGCTCGGCGATCGACGTGAGCGGCCCGCGGACGACCACGAACGGCGCAGTCCCGCACGAGGCGATGTCGCGCACGGTCGTCTCGGCGGCGGGCTCCCACACAGGCACGAACGCGAAGTCGGGCGCGAGCCGACTGCAAACCGCGACTGCGAGGGGCGTGTGTGCGTCGGCCTCGCTGCCCCAGAGCAGGGACGCGGTCGCGACCTCGGGCAGGAACGTGACGCCCACGCTCACGATGCCCGACTCGCCGCCAAGCACGGCATGGAGCCGGTCGCGTGCTCCTGTGTCGCCGGTCACGCCTGGATCCTCGGCCACGCCGTCACCTCCTCTGAAGGTCTCTACCCGCTCGGTACGAAGGAGCGGAACAGGCCGATCCCGGCCTCCGAGAGTGCCCAGACGGCGGTGAAGGCGATCATCACGCCGAGGCAGACCGCGAGGAACGCCTTGCGCCACCCCATGTCGAGCAGCCACGACGCGGCCGAGCCGGAATACGCGCCCGTGCCTGGGAGCGGGATCGACACGAATACCGCCAGGCCGAGCAGCCCGTACTTCTCGACGAGCGGGTGCGCCTTGTGGCGGATGCGCTCGAGCTTGCGGTGCACCCACGTGCCCTCGGGGATGTGCTCGTAGATCCACTCGAGGCCGAAGTACGTGGGCCAGAAGATCAGGACGTTCGTGAGAATGATGAGCGGGAAGTACGCTTGGTCGCCCTGTTGGACGGCCCACGGGACCGCGCCGCGGAGCTCGACCCACGGCACCGCCGTGAGCACGACGTACTTCAGGTATGGGGGTAGACCGGCGACGAACTCTTCCATCGACACCCTTTCGAGGTTCAGTTGCGTGTGCGGCGCGGGGTGAGCGTGCAGCGGGCGCGCAGGTGAGCACGACATGCCGCTCCACGGATTCTAGCCGAGAACGGCCGCCGAGCGCAGGACGGTCACAGAAACGTCACGAGCGGGACCCCCGGTGTGGGAGCCCCGCTCGGCTTGTGTGCTGGTGGAGGCGCGGAGACACGCTACCCGGACTTTCGTCCGGACGTGGACTATTCCTTCTACCCCAGGATGTCAGAGCCACTTGGTAGGCTCGAAGACACAGTGGCAGGAGGGCGTTTGTGGAAGACGTCGTACTCGTCTCGCGTTC
The DNA here is from genome assembly GCA_007125735.1 of Coriobacteriia bacterium. Lineage (GTDB taxonomy): Bacteria > Actinomycetota > Coriobacteriia > Anaerosomatales > SLCP01 > SLCP01. Next base: position 5,799 of record SLCP01000014.1, read on the forward strand.
GAACGCGAGTTCTTCCACCCTAGTACGCCTTAGTCACTCGCGTGACCGTAGGCGCCTATGAGTCTCTAGCCCGCTTACGCCTTTCGGCTTCACAGGACGGCGTTGCCATAGCGGTCA
>SLCP01000153.1 GCA_007125735.1 Coriobacteriia bacterium
CATCGTCTATGTCGGTTGCGGTGAGCGCGGAAACGAGATGACTGAGGTGCTCGTTGAGTTCCCCGAACTCGAAGACCCGCGCACCGGAGCCCCGCTCATGGACCGCACGGTGCTGGTGGCCAACACCTCGAACATGCCGGTGGCCGCTCGCGAGGCGTCCATCTACGTCGGCGCGACGCTCGCGGAATTCTACCGCGACATGGGCTACAGCGTCGCGATGATGGCCGACTCGACGTCGCGCTGGGGTGAGGCGCTCCGTGAGGTCTCCGGCCGTCTCGAGGAGATGCCGGGCGAGGAGGGCTATCCGGCGTACCTTGCGACCCGCTTGGCCGCCTTCTACGAGCGCTCCGGGCGGGTGCGCCCGCTCGGCGCCGACGATCGAGTAGGCTCGATCACCATGGTAGGCGCCGTCTCACCGGCGGGTGGCGACATGTCAGAGCCGATGACGCAGAACTCGCTGCGGGTGTCGGGGGCGTTCTGGGCGCTCGACACGTCGCTTGCGCACCGTCGGCACTTCCCGGCGATCTCGTGGACCAAGTCCTACACGCTCTTCCTCGGCCAGGTACGTGAGTGGTTCGAGGAGAACGTCGCAGGGGACTGGTACGAAATGCGCGGGAAGGCGATGGGAATCCTCCAGAAGGAGACCGAGCTCCAGGAGATCGTGCAGCTCGTTGGCCCGGATGCGCTGCCCGAGTCCGAGAAGATCATCCTCGAGGTCGCGCGGATGCTTCGCGAGGACTTCCTCCAGCAGTTCGCGTTCGACGACATCGATGCGTACTGCCCGCCGGAAAAGCAGTACCTCATGCTCAAGGCGATCCTCGCGTTCCACGACGGCGCGACGGCCGCGCTCAATCGCGGAGTGTCGCTGCGACAGGTACTCGAACTGCCGCACAAGGAGCGCATCTCGATGATGAAGACGACCCCGCACGAAGAGGCGATCGAGAACATCCCCGTGCTCGCAAAGGAGATCGCCGAGGACATCGCTGGAATCGAGGTGTACTGACGTGACGCCAGAGACGATGACGTCCCCCGACACGGCACAAGAAGCCCCCGTGGCCAGATCCCTCCTCTCGACGGATTACCGGACGATCAGCTACGTCACCGGTCCGCTCGTCTTCGTCGAGAACGTGCACGACGTCGCGTACAACGAGATGGTCGCGATCCGCATGCCGGACGGCTCGCGGAGGAGCGGTCAGGTACTCGAGGTAAACAGGGACACCGCCGTCATCCAGATCTTCGAGGGCACGCAAGGCATCGACGTCGATGCGACCGAGGTGCGGTTCCTCGAGGAGGTCGCGCGCATCAGCGTCTCGCTCGACCTCCTCGGCAGGGTGCTCAACGGAACCGGCGATCCCATCGACGGCGGTGCGCCGATCATCCCCGAAGCGCGCCTCGATATCACCGGTGCCCCGATCAACCCGTACACGCGGGAGAAGCCGGCCGACTTCATCGAGACGGGAATCAGCGCCATCGACGGCCTGAACACGCTCGTGCGCGGGCAGAAGCTGCCCATCTTCTCGGGCTCCGGGTTGCCCGCTAACGAACTCGCGGCGCAGGTCATCCGCCAGTCGCGGGTCAAGAGCGGCGAGGAGTTCGCGGTCGTCTTCGGAGCGATGGGACTCACGCACCGCGAGGCGGCATACTTCATCTCGCAGTTCGAGAGCACGGGCGCACTCGAGCGCGTCGTTTTCTTCCTCAACCTCGCGGACGACCCCACCGTCGAGCGGCTGCTCACGCCGCGCTGTGCGCTCACCGTGGCCGAGTACCTCGCGTTCGAGAAAGACCTGCAGGTCCTCGTGGTTCTGTCGGACATGACGAACTACTGCGAGGCGCTCCGCGAGGTCTCGACGGCGCGCGAAGAGGTGCCTGGCCGCCGCGGATACCCCGGATACATGTACACGGACCTCGCGTCGATCTACGAGCGGGCGGGGCGCGTCAAAGGCCGCAAGGGCTCCGTGACCCAGCTCCCCATCCTCTCGATGCCCGACGACGACATCACGCATCCCATCCCCGACCTCACTGGATACATCACCGAGGGCCAGATCGTGCTCTCGCGGCAGCTGCACCGCCGCGCGGTGTTCCCGCCCATCGACGTCCTGCCGTGCCTCTCGCGCCTCATGAACCTCGGCATCGGCGAGGGCAAGACCCGCGACGACCACCGCGCAGTGGCCAACCAGCTCTACGCTGCCTACGCGCAAGGCCGTGACCTGCGCAAGCTCGTCGCGATCGTGGGCGAAGAGGCGCTCTCAGACACCGATCGCAGCTACCTGCGTTTCGCCGACGAGTTCGAGAAGCGCATCGTGGGCCAGGGAGAAGAGGGCCGGAGCATCGAGGAGACGCTCTCGATAGGGTGGGAACTCATGGCCGGCCTACCAACGGCCGAGCTCAAGCGCGTACGCGACTTCATCGACGAGTACCACCCGAGCGCATCGGCCGACGCAGTGGACGCGATCTAGGGGCTGACGATGGAGGAAGTCCGTCCGACACGCGCAGAGTTACTCGAACGCAAGCAGCAGATCGCGCTTGCCGAGCAGGGCATGGACTTGCTCAAGCAGAAGCGCGATGCGCTGCTCATCGAGTTCATGGGCGTCATGGACGAGACGCTGCGTCTTTCCGAGTCGCTTCAGAAGAGCGTGTCGGAGGCTCAGTACTCGCTCGCGGTCGCCAAGGCGGTCGACGGAACCGTCGCGCTGCGAAGCGCGGGAATGGCGACCACCAGCGAGATCGTGGTCGACATGTCGGGCGCGAAGATCATGGGCGTCTCGGTGCCGGTGGTCACCAAGGGAGAGAGCCCCATCCGCTCCTCGTTCACGCGCGGCTACTCGGTCACCGGCGTGACCTCGCGTGTCGATGAGACGGCCGACAAGTTCGAGCGGATCCTCGATGTCATCATCGAGTACGCCGATATCGAGACGCGCCTGAAGCGCCTCGGCGAGGAGATCCAGAAGACGAATCGGCGCGTCAACGCGCTCGAGCAGGTGACCGTTCCGCAGCTCAGACAGCAGGTCTCCTACATCCGCCAGACGCTCGACGAGCGCGCACGCGAAGACCTCTTCCGTCTGAAGAAGGTCAAGAAGAAGATCGAGCGGAGAAAGGCCGAGCGATAAGAGCGTTCGGGCTGACTACGCTCAGGCTACGGTTTCGGAGCGGGCGCACCCTTGTCGCGGATCAGCTGCGCGATGTCGTCGAGCACGTCCACGGCGTTGCGCGAATGCACTCTCAGCTCCCGCCCGAAGACGAGGATGCGCCGCACGTCGTGCATCGCGAGGTGGCCGAAGTGAAGGTCGTCCCAGTCGGCTCGGGCCGCGTAGGCCCACAACTCGCCGAGCACCCACTCGAGCTGCTCGATCTCCTCGTTCGTGAGCGTCCTCCAGTCGGCTGCGAGATTGTGACGGATCCGGTCGACGGCGCGTTCCGTCGCCCGAGCCTTGCGGAGCTGGAATGCACGCATGCCGAGATCCTCGTCGGACACCTCAGGTCGCTGCGGTCCCATCGCCTCCTCACCTCCTAGATGATTCATTCGGTACGTGTAGACGGTTCCCTTTGTTCTAGAATGTGCGAGTGTGCATCGCCCTGCCTGAGGAAAGGACCACGATGGAGTTCACGGAAGTCATCGCCGCGAGGCGGAGCGTCAGACACTTCTCGTCCCGTCTCGCCGTGAAAGACGATGACGTCCGTGCGCTGCTGCTCGCAGCGGTCAGCGCTCCGAGCGCGGGCAACATCCAGCCGTGGCGCTTCACGGTGGTGCGCTCCGTAGAGGCGCGCGAGCGTCTCAGCGCCGCGCTCCATCAGCGGTGGGCGGCTGCCGCGCCCGTCGTCATCGTCGTCTCCGTCGATCCTCGGCCATGCGCTGCGCGCTACGGCGATCGCGGCGAGATGCTGTACGCGATTCAGGACACCGCTGCGGCGGTCCAGAACATCCTGCTTGCGGCGGTGGACCGAGGACTCGCGTCGTGCTGGATCGGCGCGTTCGACGAGAACGCCGTCAGAGAGGCGCTCGCGATCCCGAACACGTTGACGCCGGTCGCGGTGCTTCCGGTGGGTCACTCGGCGGAGTCCTCGGCCAGGCCCAAGCGGCGCCCGATCGAAGAGGTCACGAATTGGTTGTGAGCCGATGGACACCCTGAAGGAACTCGCTGCTCAAATCGGGGACTGCCACCGCTGCCCGCTCGGTGACACGCGGACGCATCTCGTGTTCGGCGTGGGGCGTGAAGACGCCGACATCATGTTCGTGGGCGAGGCTCCCGGCCGCAACGAGGACCTCAAGGGCGAGCCGTTCGTGGGAGCCGCCGGCAAGCTGCTCGACGAGTTGCTCGCATCGATCGGACTCCACCGCTCAGACGTCTACATCGCCAACATCCTCAAGTGCCGTCCGCCGGGCAACCGCAATCCAGAGCCGCTCGAGATCGACACGTGCACCCCGTTTCTGAGGGAGCAGGTTCGGCTCGTGTCGCCACGCGTCATCGTCACGCTCGGCAACTTTGCGACGCGGTTCGTGCTCAAGACGACCGAGGGCATCACGCGCATCCGGGGAACCGTGCAGCATGCGGGGCGATTCACCGTGCTGCCCATCTTCCACCCGGCAGCCGCGCTCTACGACGGCTCGAAGCGAGACGTGCTCTTCGCCGACTTCGCGCTGCTCGGCGAGGTGTGCGAGACCGCTCGCACGGCGAACCCGGAGGTGCACCCGTGAGGCGCTCGTTCGCGACCTCCTCGGCGGAAGCGACGCGCGGTGTGGGGCGGGCGCTCGGCGAGATCGTCGGCGCCGGGGCGGTGGTCGTGCTCACCGGCGACCTCGGTGCGGGCAAGACGGTGCTCGCGAAAGGGGTTGCGGAGGGGCTCGGCGTGGCCGAGGAGGTCACGAGCCCGACCTTCAACATCCTGCTCGTGCACGTCGGCCGCGTGGAGCTCGCGCACTTCGACCTCTACCGCCTCGAGCGCGAGAGCGAACTCGAGGACATCGACTTCTGGGGCGTGCTCGAGAGCGGAGCCGCGTGTCTCGTGGAGTGGGGCGACCGCTTCCCCGGCGCGCTTCCGCCCGACGTGCTCACCGTGTCGCTCTCGATCACCGGCGACGAGACCCGCGGCATCGACGTCGCGGCCTCAGGGCCGCGCAGTGCGGAGCTCGCCGAGGCGTGGGTCGCCACGATCGCCGCGCTGCCGGGAGTAGAGATCGGCGATGCGGAGGAGCTCGGATGAGCGGCCTCGTGCTCGGTGTCGATACCGCGACCGAGCGGACAGTCATCGCGCTGGGCACGCTCGGGGAGCCCGGCGTGCGCATGCTCGCTGCCGAGGAGATCGACGCGCCGCGGGCCGCACTCGGCAGGCTGCTGCCGGCGGTGGCGGAGCTGCTCGGCCGCGAGGGCCTCACAACCGCCGAGATCTCGCAGGTCGTAGCGGGGCACGGCCCGGGTTCGTTCACCGGGGTGCGTATCGGCGTTGCCACCGCAAAAGGGCTCGCGCACGGCCTCGGCGTGCCGCTCTACGGCATCGGTACGCTCGACGCGATCGCGTGGCGGCTCGCGCGCGAGGGCGACGGGCTCCTCGGCGTGCTCGGCGATGCGATGCGCGGCGAGGTGTACCCGGCACTCTTCGAGCTCGACGGCGGCGTCGCGCGACGCCGCGAGGGCGACCGCGTGGCTACCCCTGCGGCCGTGGCCGCGGAGTGGGCCGCACTCGATCGGCCCCTCGTGCTCGCGGGCAACGCGCTCACCAAGCACGAGCATCTCTTCGTCGACACCCTCGGCGAGCGCGTGACGCTCGCTGCTCGCGAGCTCTGGCTCCCCACCGGCGACGGTCTGATCGGCGCGTACGCGTACGCACGCTCCTCGGAAGGCGCCGACCTCGGCACGGGAGACCCCGGCGCGCTCCTACCCATCTACACGCGGCTTTCCGATGCCGAGGAGGCCGAGCGCGTACGGCACGGAGGCGCGTCATGAGCGTCGACGTGCGCGAGATGGCCTACGCGGACCTCGACGGCGTCGTCGCGCTCGAGGAAGCGACGTTCCCGAGCCCGTGGAGCCGCGCGACCTTCGCCGACGAGCTGGCTCGCCCGCACTCGCGCGGCTGGCTCGTGGCCGAGGAGGCAGGCGTCCTCGTCGGGTACGGCGGCGTGATGGTCGTCGACGGCGAGGCACACCTTATGAACATAGCGGTGCGAAGCGACAGAAGGCGGGAAGGGGTGGCCTCGGCGCTCCTCGACGAACTCGTGGCGCGCGCGCGCGAACTCGGCGCCGACCGCGTGACGCTCGAGGTGCGCGCCGAGAGCGATGAGCCGATCGCCTTCTACCGCTCGCGTGGCATGCAGTTGGCCGGTCGCCGCGCCGGCTACTACGGACCTGGCGTCGACGCGCTGATCATGAGCGCCGACATCGATGAGGTGGCGGCTTCGGCCGGCAGCGAGCTCATCCTCGCGATCGAGACCTCGTGTGACGAGACCGCCGCCGCGATTATGCGGGGAGGCACCGAGTTGCTTTCCAACGTGGTCGCAAGCCAGGTCGACTTCCACGCGCGCTTCGGCGGCGTCGTACCCGAGATCGCGTCGCGCAAGCATACCGAGGCGATCGTGGGAGTCGTCGATGAGGCCCTCGAGCAGGCAGGCGTGAGCTTCGCTGACCTCGATGCGATCGCCGTCACGTACGGCCCCGGGCTTATCGGCGCGCTCGTAGTGGGGGTCGCGTATGCGAAGGGGCTCTCGCTGGCGACCGGCCTCCCGCTCGTGGGCGTCAACCACCTCGAGGGCCACATATTCGCGAGCGCGCTCGCCGAGCCCGACATCGAGCCTCCGCTCGTGGCGCTCGTCGTCTCGGGCGGCCACACGTCGCTCGTGCACGTACCCGAGTGGGGCGTCTACGAGACCCTCGGCCAGACGCTCGACGATGCAGCGGGCGAGGCGTTCGACAAGGTGGCCAAGGTCCTCGGACTCGGGTATCCCGGAGGGCCGGTCATCTCGAAACTGGCCGAGGAGGGCGACCCGCGCGCGATCGACTTCCCGCGGGCCATGATGCACTCGCGTGACTACCGCTTCTCGCTCTCGGGCCTCAAGACCGCGGTCATCAACCACATCCGCCACGAGCGCGAGGCGGGCCGTGAGATCTCCGTCCCCGATCTGGCCGCGTCGTTCCAGGCGGCCGTCGTCGACGTTCAGGTCGCCAAGACCGTTCGTGCCGCCGAGGAGCTCGGCGTGCGAACCGTGTGTCTTGCGGGAGGGGTCGCGGCGAACCCGTCGCTGCGCGAAGGGTTGCGCGAGGCGCTCGCTGCTCGCAGCATCAGGCTCTCGGTCCCTCCCTTCGCGTTCTGCACCGACAATGCCGCGATGATCGCCGCAGCAGGGACGTGGCGCTTCCGGCGTGGCGACCGTCTCGGGCTCGACGCGGAGGCGGTGGCCGACCTCCCGCTCGCGTAGGCGCTCCGACTCGGTGCGCGACTGCGGGCCCCGGTCGCCGCGGCCAGCCCACCCGATCCGCGTGGAATCGCCCCCGCTGCGGGGTATATCCGACCCAAGGCGTACAGCTGCGCCGAGGGGGGTCACCCAGCGGCAGATGGATGTCGTCGAGCGATCCTCGATCTACGGAGACGAAAGGAGCGTGGTGTTCGTGAGTGGAGAGAGATTGCGCAGCATCCTCGTCGTGGGTGTGCTCGCAGCCTTCCTCGTGACGAGTGTCCCCGCGATCGGCGGCACCAAGGGCGCTGGTGGCGAAGTGGGTGTGCAGGCGGCGTACTTCCCCGTGGACATGTATGAACCGGACGACACGTTCGAGGACGCGTACGTGTACGATCCGGCGGTCGACGGTAACACCTTCTGGTCGCTACGTACGTTCCATGGCGCGAACAACGAGGAAGATGACGAGTACGACATCGTCGCGATCTCAGTCGAGGAGACCGACACGCCCATCTGGATCGAGACGATGCATGTTGCAGGGTTCTACGATACGTACATCACGATCTACGACGAGGACGAGAACCAGCTTGAGACGTTCGATGACAACGACTTCTTCGACTCCACGTACTCCGAGTCAGCGTACTTCCTTGCGCCCGAGCCCGGTCTGTACTACGTGGAGGTATACAACCTTTCCGGATACCCCTTCGCGTACGAGCTCTACATCACGGTCGGCAACGCCCGCCGCGTGTGGGGCGATAACCGGTTCGCGACGGCAGCCGAGGTCTCCCGCCTCCAGTGGGACAACACCGGCAATCCCTACTACGGTAGCGGCTATGGTCCGCAACACATCGTCATCGCAAACGGGATCAACCCGGCCGATGCGCTTGCGGGTGGCGCTCTCGCCGCACAGCTCGAAGGTGTGCTGCTCCTGACGCACCGGGACCGATTGCCGTGGGAGACGTACGAGGAGATCTGGCGAGTGAGCGAGTCCCTGTACTGGGACTACGATGAGGTCACGGTGCACGTGCTTGGTGGAGAGGCTGCGGTCAGCGAGTCGGTGTTCGAGGAGCTGCAGGACATTCGGCACGTCACGCAGGCGTACCGCCACGCCGGGCCCGACCGCTACGCGACCGCTGTCGCGATCGCCGATGCTCTCGTTGACGAGGCTGGCATCGGTGCGACCGCTTACGTCGTCAACGGTAACGCCTGGGCCGACGCGCTCGCGGTGGCACCGGTGGCATCCTGGGACTACGCACCCGTGCTTATGACCGCCACGAACGCGGTGCCGCAGGTCACGCTTGACTGGCTCGACGAAAACGGCATCACCGATGTCGTCATCGTCGGCGGGGAGTCCGTCGTGAGCCAGGCCGTCTTCGACGAGCTCGACGCACTCTACGATGTCGAGCGGGTCGCCGGTGCGAACCGCTACGACACCGCCAAGGAGATCGCGCTCTACGGCGTCGACAACCTAGGTATGGACGGAGCTCTAGCGACACTCGTGTCTGGCGATAGCTTTGCCGACGCACTGTCCGCAGCCCCCATCTCGTGGTGGACCGGAGCACCTGTCCTGCTCACGCCCAAGAACTCGCTTCATGTTGCGGTCGCCGAGTACTTCGACGAGAGCGGAGAGATCGGAACGACGAGCGGTGACGGCATCGGCTGCTACGTCCTTGGCGGGCCTGCTGCCATCAGCGAAGCCGTGTACGAAGCGTTCCGCGATCACTGGATGGTGCTGCTGCCGTAACCGCGGTGAAGCGCGTGACGGGCGCGTGCGCTACCATCTGCTGCGACGAGGGCCGGGCACACGCCCGGCCCTCGTTCCGTCTGCTGCGAGGTTCACATTCGGGAGCCGGGGCTCTGCGCGATGTGAGTCGGCTCCACTCAACGTGCATTGGGAAATCCCTGATGAAAGGGGTTGAACCATCCCGCAACTAGCAGTAGAATCCCTAACTGCTAGCACTCTGGGGATTCGAGTGCTAGCAGGCGGCGGACACGGCTGCGAGTTATCGCAGCACCGATGTGGCCGATCGCCGAGGGGTCGATCGCGAGCTCCACGTCAGCCGTGTGCTCGCGCGGTCTCACGCAGTGGATGTCAGGACGAGAACACAGGAGGGCAGCACATGAAGCTCAAGCCGCTCGGCGACCGCGTGGTCGTCAAGGCCGCTGAGGCCGAGGAGCAGACCAAGAGCGGTCTGTTCATCCCGGACACGGCCAAGGAGAAGCCCCAGAAGGGCACCGTCATCGCAGTGGGCGAGGGCAGGTTCGAGGACGGCAACCGCGTCCCGCTCGATGTCGCAGAGGGCGACACCATCATCTACAGCAAGTACGGCGGCACCGAGATCAAGCTCGACGGCGAGGAGTACATGATTCTGTCCGAGCGCGACATCCTCGCGGTCGTCGCCGAGTAGACCAACCACTACCTACGCAGGGAGGAGACACCCTACATGGCTAAGGATATTCGTTTCGACGAGCAGGCCCGCCGTGGCCTGGAGGCCGGCGTCGACAAGCTGGCCGACGCGGTCAAGGTCACGCTCGGCCCCAAAGGCCGCTACGTCGTGCTCGAGAAGAGCTTCGGCGCACCGACCATCACCAACGACGGCGTGACCATCGCCAAAGAGGTCGAGCTCGAGGACCCCATCGAGAACATGGGCGCCCAGCTCGTCAAAGAGGTCGCCACCAAGACGAACGATGTCGCCGGTGACGGCACCACCACCGCGACGCTGCTCGCGCAGATCATCGTGACCGAGGGCCTGCGCAACGTCGCCGCGGGCGCCAACCCGCTCGCGCTCAAGCGCGGCATCGAGAAGGCCGTCGATGCGGTCGTGGATGCGATCAAGGGCAACGCCAAGGACATCGAGGACAAGGACGAGATCGCACACGTCGGCGCCATCTCCGCCGCCGACGAGGTCATCGGCAACAAGATCGCCGAGGCCATGGAGGTCGTGGGCAACGACGGCGTCATCACCGTCGAGGAGTCGCAGACCTTCGGCATCGAGATCGAGACCGTCGAGGGCATGCAGTTCGACAAAGGCTACATCTCCCCGTACATGATCACGGACTCGGACCGCATGGAGGCCGTTCTCAACGAGCCGCTCATCCTTATCGTCAACAGCAAGATCGGCTCGATCCAGGACCTGCTGCCGGTGCTCGAGAAGGTCATGCAGTCGGGCAAGCAGCTGCTCATCATCGCCGAGGACGTCGAGGGCGAAGCGCTCGCGACGCTCGTCGTCAACAAGCTGCGCGGCACGTTCACCTGCGTTGCCGTCAAGGCTCCGGGCTTTGGCGACCGCCGCAAGCGGATGCTCGAGGACATCGCCGTCGTCACCGGAGGCAAGGTCGTCTCCGAGGAGCTCGGCATGAAGCTCGACGGCGTGACGCTCGACATGCTCGGCCGTGCCAAGACCGTCAAGATCACCAAGGACGACACCACGATCATCGACGGTGCGGGTGCCGAGGACGACATCAAGGCCCGAATCAACCAGATCAAGGCCGAGATCGAGAACTCCGACTCCGATTTCGACCGCGAGAAGCTTCAGGAGCGCCTCGCGAAGCTCTCCGGTGGCGTGGCCGTCATCAAGGTCGGCGCCGCGACCGAGGTCGAGCTCAAGGAGAAGAAGCACCGCATCGAGGACGCCCTGCAGGCGACTCGCGCCGCGGTCGAGGAGGGCATCGTCGCCGGCGGTGGCGTCGCGCTCGTCGATGCCGCGCCTGCTCTTGACGCTCTCGAGCTCGACGAGGAGGAGATGATCGGTGTCAAGATCATCCGCAAGGCGCTCGACGAGCCGTTGCGGACGATCGCGTCCAACGCCGGCCACGAGGGTTCCGTCGTGGTCGAGAAGGTCAAGGCGCTCGACAAGGGCAACGGCCTGAACGCCGCGACCGGTGAGTACGGCGACCTCATGGCCATGGGCGTCATCGACCCGGTCAAGGTCACCCGCTTCGCGCTGCAGAATGCGGCGTCGATCGCGGCCCTGATCCTCGTCACCGAGACGACGATCAACAATATCCCCGAGAAGGCCGAGCTTTCCTGCCCGAGCGCGGGCGGCATGGGCGGCATGGGCGGGATGATGTAAGCGCGAAACCCAGCGCTCCCTGAGTCTCGAAGACCCCGGACAGATGTCCGGGGTCTTCGCTTACGGGCCACGCGCGCGCTACGCTCGCGTCATGGCTGCGCGCGAGTGTCGGCGCAAGTGTGGCCTCACTGCCGTCACACCGTTACACTAAGGGTGCCGGTTCCCAGACCTGGAGGAACAGATGGATGCGGATTTCTTGCGCGAGTGGACGAGACTGAAGTCCGAGCACACGCACGACCGCGATCCTGCTAACAACTACGGCTGCTTCAACGTCGAAGCGTGCCGGAACTGCAACTACGTCTACAACTCGCGGGCGTGTATCAGCTGCCACAACAGCGACACTATCATCGAGTGCGTCCAATGCGTGGATTGTCGGGACTGTGCGTACTGCGTAGGCCTTAACGGTGCCCGCTTCCACATCCTGAACAAGGAGTACTCCGAGGCCGACTACTACGCGAGACTCACCGAACTCGGCATCGACTGGAACGTCGAGGCGTTCGATTAGGTGGATGTGTTGTAGGGGCGCACGTCGATTCGCCGTGGCTCACGCCTCCGTCGCGGTGTGGGCGCGTCGCTCTCTCCGTGATGCGATGACCTCACGGTAACGATCGAGCATCTCCTCGGCCAGTACCCGGATGTCGTAGCGCGCCGCCTCCTCGCGCGCTCCCGCGCTCATTCGCTGGCGCAGGTCCTCATCGCATGCCATCGCCTCGAGACAGCGGGCAAGTTCGCCAGCACCGCTTTCGCACAGCAGGCCGCTTACCCTGTCCACTACGATGTCACCGACGCCGGGGGAGTGAATACCTACGGTCGGCAGGCCGGCTGCGGCGGCTTCGAGTACCACGAGCGGGTGGACTTCCGAGACAGATGCCGTCGCGAAGAAGTCGCACGCAGCCAGGTGGTCGGGGACACGTTGGTACGGGGTCGCGCCGGCGAACACCGCTCGATCACCGAGACCTCGCTTGCGGAGTCCCTTCTCCGCGTCATCGCGCTCCGGGCCGTCCCCGAGCACGAGGAGGTGGAGGTCGGGGCAGCGTGCCGCCGCGTCGGCGAACGCATCGGTGAGCATTTCGATGTTCTTCTCTCGCCCGACGCGCCCGAGGTACACCATCACGGTGGCATCGTCGGGCATGCCGATATCGGCCTTGGTGAGGGGCTCGCTCGGGTTGGCGAATGGCGCCGTGTCTATGGCGTTAGGCACCACGGTCGCCTTCGCAGTGACACCGAACGAGTCAAGCCACTCTGCCACGCCCGGCGACGGGGCGATCACGAGGTCGACCTCCTCGGCGAAATCGGTGAGGTAGGACCTGAGGTAACTCATGCGCATCTTCCGTGGCAGGAACCACGCGTAGGCGTCTGAGTAGAGGTCGTAGCGCGTGTGGTTGGTGAACACCACGGGGACGCCTGCGGGCTCGCAGTACTTGAGCGCGAGGCGCCCGCTGACGAACGGGTGGTGTACGTGAGCGATGTCGAGCGTAGGGATCAGCTGTCGTGCGGTGGCGCAATAGTCGATACCGAACTGGTAGCCGGTCTCACCGACCTCGAGACCCCATGAGCGGACGACGTTAGGTTCGTCGTCGGCGAAGTCGCGGTTGCCAAAGGTAAACACGTACACCTCATGATCGAGCTCCTCGAGCCGGCGCTTGTGAAGTGCGATGCAGTTGGTGACGCCGCTGATGTGTGGTTTATACATGTCGGCGAACATGCCGATGCGCACGGTCCGTCCCCTTTCCATGTTCGGCGCGTGTCGCGGTCAGGCGCGCACGAAGCCGTTGCCGGTAACGCTACCAATACCCGTTCGCGTAGTCATCCCACCGGGTGCGCGATGGGTCGCGCCAGCACCAATGTGCGGCTCGGTCGCGAAGACCAACGTCGAGCGCCGTGCATGCGGGGTCCAACTGGAGTATGCTGAAAGATAGCCTTGAGGGGTACACCGGGATCGGGGGAACCCATGAGCGACAGACTGAGAGTAGCCATCATCGGCGGGAGCGAGACCGCTCGGCAGCTCATAGCGGACTTTCTGTCGCGCCCCTTCATCGACCTCGTCGCTGTCGTAGACCTGAACGAGGCAAGCCCTGGGGCCACCGCAGCCAAGAGGGCGCGGGTCGAGTTCATGAGCGATATCAAGAACCTCGGCGACCTCGAACCGATGCCCGACCTGATCATCGATGTGTGCGGTAGACCACACGTCAAGCCCACGCTCGCCGCGACGTTCCCGGAGGACGAGCCGGAGCGCCCGGTCATCATCCACGACATGGTCGCGCGCCTCGTGCTCAGTCTGGCTGCGGATTCGTTGATGCTCGCACCTGAGTGTCCACCCGATCCGCATCCCGAGGCGCAGGCGGGCTGACGCGGCGGCGCTGTCGCCGCGGCGCAGAGCTACCGCTCGAACCCCTTACGGATCATCCAGTCCATCTGGTAGGCGACGGCTCCCGGGCCGCCGATAACCGTGGGGTCTGAGACGCGCGCCCGGTTCATGTGCAAGAACTCGCGGGTGTAGGGCGAGAGGTATCGCTCGCCTACGAGAAGAACCGGACGCCTGCTCTTCGAGGCGAGCGTTGCGCCCGTGAGTGCGTCGGGGAACGCGGTTGCCCGTGCGACGAAGGGGGTGATGCTGCCCGACCCGGCGAACCGCGCCATCACGGCAAGGTTAGTCCGGTAGCGGTCGGGGCCCCACGTGCGCTGCACGGGCGCGGTCGCTCGAAGCTCGTTTTCGACCGCGCTGCTCACCGCACTCGTCCCACCGACCAATTCGAAGCGCGTGATGCGCGCGGAGTTCTCGGCGATAAAGGCCTGCGTTGCCTCGGGGATATGCGTTGGCTCGACGAGAAGGATCGGCACACCGCCGGCCCCTGCGAACGAGCCGATAGAGAGAGCATCGGCGTACTCGCGACCGGACGCCACGAACACGCGGCCGTCTGCGGGTACCTCGACCGCGCGAGCGATGTCGGTGGCGGTGTCGAAGCGGGTCTCCCCTGAGAATCGCTCTACGGTAACGGTGGCTGGGTCACGGCCGATCGCTCGCACTGCCGCTGCCACGGTACCCGTCGAGACTACGCTCTCTCCACCCAACACGACGACGCGGGTCGGGCGTTGCGAGGCGAGGCGGTCGCGCGTGGCGGGCGGCAACCAGTTCCTCTCGACGAGCAGAAGCGGAGCGTCGAGGCGTGTCGAAAGCGGTGTTGCAGCAAGCGAGTCCGGCCAGTTGCTGCCCGAGGCGAGAAGGACGGTCGATCCCGAGGCGCCCCAGCCCTGCTGGGCGATGAGGGCGGCGGTTCCGTAGCGGTCGCTGCTGGCGATGCGCGGATAGACCTGACCGAACGGATCCGTGGCCAGGAACCGGTCGATGCCGCGCGCGATGGCGGCCCCGGCCCTGCGCTGAAACGCCGGGTCGGTGAGGAGGGCTCGCTCCGCGCTGTTGCTCATGAAGCCTGTCTCGACGAGGATCGCGGGCATGTTCGACCACCGCAACACGTAGAACTGCGCGTTCTTGACGCCCCGGTCCCGGAGTGCGGTGTCCTTGATGTACTCCTGCTGGACGTAGTCGGCGAGTTTGGCCGAAAGAAGGCGGTCGGTGGTGCTCTGGTTGCGCCAGTAGGTTTCGGCACCGCGGGCAGAGGAGTTCGTCGCCGCGTTGGCGTGAATGGACACGAAGACGTCGGCTCCCCATGCGTTGGCGAGGTCGCAGCGCGCTTGGAGGTCGTCACGGACCGTGTACTGTCCGTCGGCCGCGTAGCGCCACTGGTC
Organism: Coriobacteriia bacterium; assembly: GCA_007125735.1. Classification (GTDB taxonomy): domain Bacteria; phylum Actinomycetota; class Coriobacteriia; order Anaerosomatales; family SLCP01; genus SLCP01. Next base: position 15,202 of record SLCP01000153.1, read on the forward strand.
GTTGACGTAGTTCCAGGTGGGGATGTCGTGGCCGACGACGACCGTGTCCGAACGGCGACTCATGGCGGTCTCGTGTCCGCGAGAGCGGAGCTGGCGCTCGACCTCTCTCGAGATGGCGAGCGCGATGGTCGACTCTTTGACGCCCCCGTAGATCGCCCCTGGGAACTGGCCGCCGTGTCCGGGGTCGATGAAGACGCGCCCGGCGAACGCATGGCTGGGGAGGACGAAGACGGCCGCGAGCAGGACGGCTACGATGCCGAGTGCTCGCGCGCGACGGCCGAGTGAGTGTGGTGTAGGCTGCATGTCTCCGGTCGTCTTCTCTCGCGGGCTACCGCACGCGAAACGGTCGCGGGGTGTCCCGGGCGAAAAAGTTGCACCAACTATTGTCCAACGGTTCACGCACACGGTCAAACCGCCTAGAATACAGGCACTCCCTGACCCCGGATCGGGGCACCGGCATTCACGTGATACGAGGAGGCGGCGAGAGCGCATGGAGATCGAGATCGGACGTGGCAAGACCGCACGGAGAGCGTACGGTTTCGACGATGTGGCGATCGTGCCGTCACGCCGGACACGCGACCCGCGTGACGTGGACATCTCTTGGACGTTCAACTTCCGCGGTACCGATCTCACGTTCCCTCTGCCCGTGCTTGCTTCTGCCATGGACGGAGTCGTCGATTCAGCCTTCGCTGTCACGATGGGCAAGCTCGGCGGCCTAGCGGTGCTCAACCTCGAGGGCATCCAGACCCGCTACGAGGACCCCGTCCCTCAGCTCGAGGCCATCGCCTCATTCGATAACGCGGAGGCGACCGCGAAGATGCAGGACATCTACGCGGCCGAGGAGGTCAAGCCCGAGCTCATCACTCAGCGTGTCAAGGAGATCAAGGACGGCGGTGTCATCGCCGCCGCCTCGCTCACGCCACAGAACGTCGAGCGGTTCATCGAGCCCGCGCTCGCCGGCGGTCTCGACATCCTCGTCATCCAGGGAACGGTGGTCTCAGCCGAGCACAAGTCGAGCTTCGACGAGCCGCTCGACCTCAACACGTTCGTGCGTGATCTCGACATCCCGTGCATCATCGGTGGGTGCTGCAGCTACCAGGGAGCACTGCATCTCATGCGCGCCGGAGCGGTTGGCGTGCTCGTGGGTGTGGGCCCCGGCCACGCATGCACGTCGCGCCGCGTGCTCGGCATCGGCGTGCCGCAGTGTACCGCGATCGCGGATGCCGCTGCCGCGCGCATGCGCCACCTCGACGAGACCGGCGTGTACAGTCACGTCATCGCCGATGGCGGGATGCGCACCGGCGGCGACCTCGCCAAAGCTATCGCGGTCGGCGCGGACGCGATCATGATCGGCTCTCCGCTCGCTGCCGCCGCCGAGGCGCCCGGGCGCGGCTATCACTGGGGTATGGCGACCTTCCACCCCGACCTTCCACGCGGAACTCGCGTACGTGCGGGCCAGAAGGGCACGCTCGAGGAGATCCTCCTCGGCCCAGCGCGCCAGAACGACGGCACGCTCAATCTCATCGGCGGCTTGCGCACGTCGATGGCGACGACCGGCTACGAGAACCTCAAGTCCTTCCAGAAGGCCGAGGTCATGGTCGCGCCCGCGCTGCAGACTGAGGGCAAGGCCCTCCAGCAGTCGCAGGGTGTGGGTATGGGCTGCTAGGGGCACCGGTGACGGCGACCTACCACGAGCAGCAGCCGACCGTTCTCGTCTTCGACTTCGGCGCACAGTACGCACAACTCATCGCGCGCCGCGTTCGCGAGGCGCGCGTCTACAGCGAGATCGTCCCGTACGATACCTCCGCCGAGGAGGTCGAGCGCCGCGCTCCTGCCGCCATTATCCTGTCTGGCGGCCCTGCGAGCGTCTACGCCGAGAACGCCCCGCACATGGACCCGCGCGTGCTCGAACTCGGCATCCCGGTGCTCGGCTTCTGCTACGGCATCCAGGAGATGGCGCTCCACCTCGGTGGCGAGATCCCGCGCACCGATATCGGCGAGTACGGTTTCGCCGAGCTCGAGGTGCTCGAGCCGGAGTGCCGCCTGCTCGCAGGCGTGGCTGAGCGCAGCCAGGTCTGGATGAGCCACCGCGACAGCGTGGGCACCGCGCCTGCCGGCTTCATCGTGACGGCCCGCACCGCGATCACCGCCGTCGCCGCGATGGAGGACCCTGCCCGCAAGCTCTACGCGACGCAGTTCCACCCCGAGGTCGCCCATACCGAGTTCGGCCAGGAGATCATCAAGAACTTCCTCCACGACATCGCAGACATCCCGCCGGTCTGGACGATGGTGAACATCATCGACGAGACCGTCGAACAGGTGCGCGAGATGGTCGGCAGTGACCGCGTCATCTGTGGGCTTTCCGGGGGCGTCGATTCGAGCGTCGTCGCTGCGATCCTGCACCGCGCGATCGGTGACCAGTTGACGTGCGTGTTCGTCGACCACGGCCTGCTGCGCTTGAATGAGGCCGATGAGGTAGTGCGCGTCTTCCGCGACCAGTTCCACGTCGACCTCGTTCACGTCGAGGCCGAGGAGCGCTACCTCACCAAGCTTGCGGACGTGGCCGACCCGGAGGAGAAGCGCCGTATCATCGGCGAGGAGTTCTGGCAGGTATTCTTCGAGGAGGCCGAGAAGCTCGAGGGCGTCAAGTGGCTCGCGCAGGGCACGCTCTACCCCGATGTCATCGAGTCGGGCTCTAAGACCGCAGCCAAGATCAAGAGCCACCACAACCTGATCCCCTTCCCCGAAGGCATCCACTTCGACCTCATCGAGCCGCTCAAGGCGCTCTTCAAGGACGAGGTGCGTGCGGTCGGCGCGGAACTCGGCCTTCCCGACGAGATCGTGCATCGGCAGCCCTTCCCGGGACCGGGACTCGCGGTGCGCATCATCGGCGACATCACGCACGAGAAGCTCGAGCTGCTGCGTGCGGCAGATGCGATCGTGCGCGAGGAGATCACGGCGTGGGACCGCGACCGTACGGTATGGCAGTACTTCGCGGTGCTGCCCGACATCCGTAGCGTGGGCGTCATGGGCGACGAGCGCACCTACGGGCACCCGATCATCGTGCGCGCGGTGGCCTCGGCAGACGCGATGACCGCCGACTGGGCCAGGTTGCCGCACGACCTACTCTCACGCATCTCCAACCGTGTCATCAACGAGGTCGACGGTATCAACCGCGTCGCCTACGACATCACGAGCAAGCCGCCCGGCACGATCGAGTGGGAGTAGGCCGGACGAGCGCGCCATCTCCGCAGGACGGACAGGTGAGACAGTCATGAAGATCGGCCTCGTCGGCTTCGCCGGCTCGGGCAAGACTACGGTGTTCAACACGATGACCGGCCTCGACGTGCCGGTCGGGTACGGTGGTGAGGTGCGCCTCGGCACCGTGCGCGTGCCCGACGAGCGTATCGACCGGCTCTCGGCGATGTTCAGCCCCAAGAAGACCACGTACGCCGAGATGACCTTCTGCGATGTGCCCGGCGAGCACGGGGCGGAGCGCGCGGGACTCTCGACCCGTGCGCTCGTAACGATCCGCGAGCAGGAGGCGCTCGCGCTCGTGCTCCGCGACTTCGAAAACCCCGCCGTCGAGGGTGACGCCGATCCGCTGCGCGATCTGAACGCGTTTTCCGACGAGTGCATCCTGGCCGACCTCGGGATCGTCGAGGGGCTGCTGGGGCGCGCGCGCAAGGAGAACCTGCCGCAGGCCGACCGCGACCGCCTCGAGCGGATGCAGGGCGTGCTCGAGGACGGGAGGCCGCTGCGCACCCTCTCGGCCAGCGAGCTCGATCGCGGCCAGCTCAAGGGGTACCAGTTGCTCACGGACCGGCCGCTGCTCGTGGTCGTGAACCGGGACGAG